>JBHYGP010000116.1:0-5457 GCA_051858935.1 Sphingomonas sp. | reverse complement strand
TGTCCTCGATGCTGCCCGGTCGTGCGATCACGCGGGTCAGCAGCGTGTAGAGCAGGGCGAAGCGTTCGGGGTCGCTGTGCAGGATCGCCTCGCGCGCGAGTTCGACGAAGCGGCGCGAGACGCGGAGTTCTGGTGCGGGGGCGGGGAGGACGGCTTCGTCGCCGAACAGGTCGGCGGGCTGGTCGCCGACTTGCCACACGACCTCCGATGGATCGACCCGCGCGGCGGCGAGCGAGCGGGCGGCGTCGCGCCAGCCTTCGAAATCATCCTGAGAGGCTAGTGCTACGACCCGCATGCGTCCCCTTAACGCGCGGGGAGCGATTCGATCCATTCGGACAGCAGCGCAATCCCTTCGTCATGCGCGGTGGCGCGGCCGAGTTCGGGCATGGCGACGCCGGGATCGGTGCTGCGCAGGCGATAGATCAGGATCGAGGCTTCGGGATTGCCGGGCGCAATCGCGAAGTCGCGCCCGCCGCTGCCGCGCCCGGCCGCGACCGGGCGCTTGCCGATGCCGAGTGCGACCGGGTCGGTGCGGTCGAGTTCGAGGAACAGGCCGGAGTTGGACGCCGCCCCCGCCGGATTGTGGCAGTGTGCGCAATTGATCTCGAGATAGGCGCGCGCGCGGGCGTCGAGCGGGGCCCTGGCATCGTCCCAGCGGGCGACGCGCGAGGCATCGGCTGGTGCGCGGTCGAGCAGGCCGGCTTTGACCAGCGCCTGCAACTGGCCGTGATGGTTCAGGTAGCGCGCCTTGGGGCCGATCGGGGCGATCTGGCCTGACAAAGCGTGGCAATCCTTGCACTGGTTCTGGTTGGGCACGGCGTAGCTGATCTGGCGCGCGCGGCCCGATGGGTCGGTGAAGCTGACCGGAAGGCGCGTGCCGGCGCGTTTGACGACGGCGTCGGTGCCCTCGGCGTTCCAGACATAGGGGATGGCAACCCAGCCCGATGCGCGGCGCAGCAGCAGGCGGGTTTCGATCGGCTTGAACGTGGCCCCTGCGCCATAGCCGAAGGTCTTGATCAGCGCCGAGCCGACCGGGAAGTCGAAGGCGGCCTTGGCGTCGTACTTCGCCTGGCTCCCGGCGGGGACATAGATGAAGCGCTGCTTCGCGGTGTAGTCGGAGAAGAGTGCGGTTTCGAGGTCGTAGCCGACCACGCGCGCTGCCGGGGTGCGCCGGGTCAGGTCGGTGAAGAAGCCATAGTCGGACAGCTTTGCCGGGTAGCCGTCGGCGGTGATCGCGCTGTCGTTGACCTGTACGGGCTGGCGCGCGGCAGCGACGCCGAACGCCGCTGCGCACAGGGCGAGCACCGCGAGTCCCGCACGGGTCACTTGGCCGCTGCCTCCATCGCTGCGGGCAGGACCACCGGGGCCGGGCGGGGTGCGGCGGGGGCGTTGAGTTCGGCCTTGCCCGGCTTGGCCGAGCTGGTCGGCGCGGCGAGCGCGAGGCCGAGGGTCAGCACCGGCACCGGATCGGCGACGTGCAGACCCAGCTCGGCGACCTGGCCGGTGCCGTCCCACCACACCGGCGGTGCGGCTCCGCCGAACGCGGCGACGAGGAAGCCGCCGCCCTCGACCCCCGGCTCGAACCCGGCGCGTCCATGGCGATTGCCCGATACCACGACGTGGCGCGGATAGGGGTTGTAGCCCTTGTCCTCGTAGCTCTGGCGATAGGACATGATGATGACGTTGGCGGTGGCATGCTCCGACAGGTCGTTGTCGAACACATGCACCCCGTCATTGGCCATCACCAGCACCCCGGTCCCCTTGGGCACCGTCGCGACGATATTGCCCTTTGGCGCGAAGTTCGGGGTGTCGTTGAGGAACACCTTGTTGCCATAGACGCGCACGCCGCCGCCGCCCATGCGGGGGAGATTGGGCAGGTCGAAAACGAGGATGCCGCCGGTGTTCTTCGTCGCGGTGTTGCCGAAGACGTCGGCGTGGTTGCTGTTTTCGATCTCGATCCCCGCGACATTGTGCGAGACGAAGCTGTTGCGGACGATGATCTGCTCCGACTGGCCGACATAGATGCCGGCGTCGGATGCGCCCTTCACCGTCACGCCATCGATCAGGACCATGCTGCTGGAGACGGGATAGACGCCATATGCGCCGTTGCTCTCCTTCGGCCCGCCGGTCCATTCGACGCGAATGTCCTTGTAGACGATGCGGTCGGCGCCCTTGGACTTGATGCCGTCGCCCTTGCTGTCCTCGACCGCGAAGCTGCGCAGGACGACATCGTCGGAGGTGACCAGCAGCCCTTCGCCCGCGCCGAGCTGGCCCTTGAAGCTGAGCACGGTCTTGTCGGGGCCGGCGCCGCGCACGGTGACCTTGTCCACGTCTAGGCTGAGGCCGTCGGTCAGTTCGAACCGGCCCGCGCCGATCTCGACAATGTCGCCGGGCTTTGCGTCGAGCAGCGCCTGTTGCAGCCGCTCCTGCGCGTCGGGGCCGGCGGGGACGTTGAGCGTTTCGGCGTGCGCGGCGGGCGCACAGGCGAGCAATGCGGCAGCCGCGACGGCGATGCGGATCATGGGCCTCTCCTCGTTTTGGGGAGCAGCTTACGCAGTCCGCACCGCGCGTCCAGTCGTTTACAGGGGTGTTAGTATCGCACCAATCCTCCCCCGCCAGGGGGAGGTGGCACGCGCAGCGTGACGGAGGGGGAGGAAGCACCGCGGCAAGAGGTTCAAGGTCACAGCCGTCCTCCCCCTCCGTCGCCTTCGGCGACACCTCCCCCTTGCGGGGGAGGATTAGGTATTACTCGCGCGCATCACCCGGCATTTCCTCCTCGGCGCGTTCCAGTTCCTTGGGTTTGCGCGCCTCGAAGATCTTGGCGAGCTTCGCCTTGGTCGCGTCGTCGAGATCCTTCGACGCGGCGGGGAACATCTCTTCCTCTTCCTCGTCGATATGGTGCAGGTAGCGGTCGCGCATCGACTTGAACTTGGTCAGCCAGCCGCTCGACGACATCTCCATCTCGACCAGTTCGCCGAGCATGTCGTCGACTTCCTTATGCTCCGACACCGAATGCCGCGCCTCGTCGCGCAGCTCGGGGTTGGCGAGCATCGTCGCGTAGAGCGATTCCTCCTCGGCGGCGGCGTGCGCCTGAAGCTCCTTGCGCAGTTCCTCGAACAACGTCCGCCGCTCCTCGCTGTCGCCGCTGGTTTCGGCGATGCGGTCGAGCAGGTCGCGCTGGCGGTTATGATCCTGGATCAGGTCTTCGAAAATGCGTTCTTCGGCCATGCAAAGTCTCCTTTGCGCGCTCAACCGCTCGCTCGCGCGGTTGTTTCACTCGCGACTCATTCTCACGCCGCGAACAGCTCCATTTGCTTCGCCGACGGGGCAACCAAGGGGCGCAGGTCGGCGCGGTCGGCGAGCAGGACGGGGCGCCAGTCGCTGGTGATCAGGAACGGCTTCAATTTCTTCACCGACACGGTGAGCCGCGCGACATCCGCCAGTGTCAGCCGCCGCCAGCGGCGCGAGATCAGGATGCGGTCGACCGCCTTCACGCCAAGGCCGGGGACGCGCAGCAGCGCCTGACGCGGGGCGGTGTTGACGTCGACCGGGAAGCTGTCGCGGTGCTTCAATGCCCAGGCGAGCTTGGGGTCGATGTCGAGCGGCATCATGCCGGTCGCGGGATCGGCGGCATCGGCGACCTCGTCGGGACGATAGTCGTAGAAGCGCATCAGCCAGTCGGACTGGTACAGGCGATGTTCGCGCAGCAGCGGCGGGCGCTGCAGCGGGAGCACTGCGCTTGCGTCGGGAATCGGGCTGAACGCCGAGTAATAGACACGGCGCAGGCCGAAGCGGCCATACAGCCCGGCGGCGCGGCCGACGATGTCGCGGTCGGTGGCGGCATCGGCGCCAACGATCATCTGGGTCGATTGGCCGGCGGGGGCGAATTTGGGCGCGGAACGGTAGCGTTTGCGTGCGTCGCCGGTATCCTCGATATCGCGCTTCAGGTCGCGCATCGCCCCCTCGATCCGGGGCGCGGATTTTTCGGGCGCGAGGCGGGTCAGGCCGGCGACGGTGGGCAGTTCGACATTGATCGACAGGCGGTCGGCGTGCAGCCCGGCCTGATGGATCAGCCCCGGATCGGCGTCGGGGATCGTCTTAAGATGGATGTAACCGCGAAAGTCGTGATCCTCGCGCAGGCTGCGCGCGACTTCGACAATCTGTTCCATCGTGTAATCGGGCGAGCGGATGATGCCCGAGGAGAGGAACAGCCCCTCGATATAGTTGCGGCGATAGAAATCGAGCGTGAGGCGCACGACCTCCTGCGCGGTGAAGCGCGCGCGGCGGACGTTCGAGCTTTTGCGGTTGATGCAATAATGGCAGTCGAAGACGCAGCTGTTGGTCAGGAGGATCTTGAGCAGGCTGATGCAGCGGCCATCGGGGGCATAGGCGTGACAGATGCCCATCCCCTCGGTCGAACCCAGCCCCTTGCCGCCCGAGGACTTGCGTTTCGACGTGCCGGATGAGGCGCAGGACGCGTCATATTTCGCGGCGTCGGCGAGGATTTCGAGCTTTTCGCGCAAGTCGAGCTGGGCCATACGTTCTTCATACGTTCCAGTGGTTTGCGTGTCCAGTCAGTCCGGCGCGCTGCGGCGGCAGGCGAGCGCGAGCAGGGTGGCGAGGGCGCCTGCGAGGATGAGGTAGAGGGTGAGGCCCGCGCCGGGCGACCAGCCCCAGAATTCGTTGGGGAGGGTGCGCAGGTTGAGTGCGACGAAGCCGGGCAGGATGTGATCGGCCAGCGGCGCGGCGAACTGGTGCGGAGCCTGAATGTCGACGGCGGCGATCATCAGGTTGAGCGCCAGGCTGGCGGCGAGGAAGGCGAGGCCGAGCGCGCGCTCGATCCGGCTGGCGCTGCCCCAATAGGCGGCGAGGCCGATGGCGAGATAGGCGATTGCGGGGAGCGCGTGACGCGGGCCGGTGGCGTTGCCGCCATCCCAATAGACATAGGCGGTGTGGTAGAGGAAGCAGGCGAGCGCGCCGCCCGCCGCGAGCACGCCCAGGTCGCGCCGTGCCGGGTCGCGTAGCAGGCTCCAGATGCCGAACGGGGCGAGGACAAGGATCGGCGCGACCCAGATGATCCCGCGGCGTTTGCCGAGCAGGATCTCGTACAGGATATCGAGCTTGGGATAGGTCAGGCCGAACAGCCCCTGTTTCATCCCCTCAAATCCCACTACGCCCGAATAGCCGGTGGTGAAGGCGTTGCCGAAGGTGGCGAGGTTGTAGGCGAGCAGCGGGATGGCGGCGACGATACCGCCCGCGATGGCGAGGCCGATGGTGCGCAGCTTTGCCGGACGGTCCCAGCCCCGGATCGACCACAGCGCCCAGAGCGCGACCGGCGCGCCAAGCAGCACCGCACCATGCTCGACCACCACGGCCCAGCCAAGCGCGAGTCCGGCGATCAGCGGATAGCGGCGGGACGCGGGCTGCTGTGTGCCACGCCACACCTCCCACAGCGCG
>JBHYGP010000115.1:0-5465 GCA_051858935.1 Sphingomonas sp. | reverse complement strand
GAACACGTCCATCGAGGCGACCGCGCGGCCCAGCGCGTCGCCTGACTGGAATCCGGTGAAGATCGCCTCGGGCACCTGACTCGCAAACCAGTCGCGCGCCGGACCCTCGCCGACCACCAGCACCTTGTGCGGCACCCCGCGCCGGGTCAGCTCGCGCGCGACCTCGGCAAAGATGTCGAGTCCCTTTTCCAGCACCAGTCGCCCAAGGAACCCGATCGCCGGCACATCGTCGGCGATCCCCAGCCCGCGCCGCCAATCGAGGTCACGCCGCTGCGGGTTGAAGCGTGCATGATCCACCCCGCGCGACCAGATGCCGACCGGCGTGGTCACGCCCCAGCTCTGGATCAGGTCGGCGATCGACTGCCCCGGCACCATCACCCGATCGACCCGGTTGTAGAAGCGCTTGAGCCGCCGGATCAGCCACGGCTCGACAAAGCCCAGCCCGTAATAGCGCGGATAGGTCTCGAACCGCGTATGCAGCGACGCGACCACCGGAATGCCCTGCTTGCGCGCCCAGGCGACGGCGGCATGGCCCAGAAATTCGGGCGCGGAGACATGAACGAGGTTGGGCGCAAACGCCTCCAGATCCTCACGCGGCGCACGCGGCAGGCCCAGCGCGACCTTATACTCGCCGCGCCCCCCGGGCATGGCAAAGGCCGGCACGCTGACCAGATCGCCCTCCGGCGCGAAGGCTGGCTTCGCCACGGTCGGCGAATAGACGCGCACCGTGACGCCCGCATCCAGCAAATGGCGCACCAGCTTGTTCAGTGCCTGGTTCGCGCCGTCGCGCACATAATTATAGTTGCCGCTGAACAGCGCCACGCGAAGATCGGTCGGAGTCATCGGCGCGCCCATAGCGGGGGGATTGCGGCATTCCTATGTCGCGGGAAAGGAGAATCTCTCATGGCCGACCTGTCCGCGTTCCCGATAACGACCCGCTGGCCCGCGCAGCACCCGGACCGCATCCAGCTCTATTCGCTCAACACGCCCAATGGCGTGAAGGCGGGGATCATGCTTGAGGAAACCGGGCTGGCCTATGAGGCGCATCTGATCGACATCGGCGCGGATGACCAGAAGACACCGGAATTTCTGAGCCTTAACCCGAACGGCAAGATCCCCGCGATCCTCGACCCCGATGGCCCGAACGGCCGTCCGCTGGCGCTGTTCGAAAGCGGTGCGATCCTGCTCTACCTCGCCGACAAATCGGGCAAGTTCCTCGATCCGGCGCAGCGCTACGAAACGATCGGCTGGGTGATGTGGCAGATGGGCGGGCTCGGCCCGATGTTCGGCCAGCTCGGCTATTTCCACAAATTTGCGGGGAAGGAGGTCGAGGACAAGCGCCCGCTCGACCGCTATGTGACGGAATCGAAGCGCCTCCTCGGCGTGCTCGACGCGCAGCTGGCGGGCCGCGCCTGGATCATGGGCGATTACTCGATCGCCGACATCGCCTCGCTCGGCTGGGTGCGCAACCTGATCGGCTTTTACGAAGCGCGCGATCTGGTCGGGTTCGACGACTTCACCAATGTCGCCGCGTGGCTGGAGCGCGGTCTCGCCCGCCCGGCAGTCCAGCGCGGACTTATGGTCACGGCGAAGGTGTAATCCTGCGCAATTCATTGCGCGTTCACCGCCGAAACGATTATCTCGGATGTCGCCCTGAGACGGTCGGCCTGTTCCGTGTGACACACCGTTTCAGGGAGGATTCCGATGTCCGTTCTCGCACTTTCGCTCGCCGCGCTGCTGCTGCCCACCGCGATGCAGACCGACCGCCCGTCCGGCGCGGCGACCGGCGATGAAAAGGCCAATCACAATACGGCGCGGTCCAACAAGAGCACCGTCGCCGCACCGGACGGTCCTGCCGTCGAGACGGGCGATGCCAAGGCCAACCACAACACGATCCGGTCGAGCAAGAACAAGGGTGGCCGTGGCCCGGCTCCGGCCGGCGGTGGCACGCAGCCTCCGGGGGGCACGCCCGAAAGCGCGCCCAAGCCCCAGTGAACGACGCCGGTTTCTAAACGCATATTCCCTTTTCGTTCCACTCGGGTTAGGCACGCGCCATGGCCAAACCCCAGAAACGCTACGTCTGCCAGCAATGCGGATCGGTCTCGTCCAAATGGGCGGGGCAATGCGTCGATTGCGGCGAGTGGAACACGCTGGTCGAGGATTCCGGCGCGGTCGTCACGCCGTTTCAGGCCAAGCATAACCTGCAGGGCGGCGGTCGGATGATCCTGATGTCGGGGCTCGACGCCGATGTCCCGCTGCCCGCGCGGATGGGCACGGGGATTGCCGAGCTCGACCGCGCGCTGGGCGGCGGCTTTGTCGAAGCGTCGGCGACGCTGATCGGCGGCGATCCGGGCATCGGTAAATCGACCTTGTTGCTACAGGCGGCGGCCAAGATGGCGCTGGCGGGCAAAAGCGTCGCCTATGTCTCGGGCGAGGAGGCGGCGGATCAGGTGCGGCTGCGCGCGCGCCGCCTCGGCCTCGGCAACGCGCCGGTCCAGCTCGCCTCGGCGACCAGCGTGCGCGACATTCTCACCACGCTCGGCGGTGCCAGCCCGCCCGACTTGCTGGTGATCGATTCGATCCAGACGATGCACAGCGACCTGATCGAAGGCGCGCCCGGCACGGTCAGCCAGGTGCGCGCTTCGTCGCAGGAACTGATCCGCTTCGCCAAGGAACGCGGCACCGCGCTCGTGCTGGTCGGCCATGTGACCAAGGACGGCAGCCTCGCCGGGCCGCGTGTGCTCGAACATATGGTCGACACCGTGCTGGCGTTCGAGGGCGAGCGCAGCCACCAATATCGCATCCTGCGCGCGGTCAAGAACCGCTTCGGCGGCACCGATGAGATCGGCGTGTTCGCGATGCAGACCGAGGGGCTGACCGAAGTCGGCAACCCGTCCTCGCTGTTCCTCACCAGCCGCGATGAAAGCGTCAGCGGCACCGTCGTCTTCCCCGCGCTGGAGGGCACGCGCCCGGTGCTGGTCGAGATTCAGGCACTCGTCGTCCGGCTAGCCTCAGGTGCGACCCCGCGCCGCGCGGTGGTCGGCTGGGACAGCGGGCGGCTGGCGATGATCCTCGCGGTGCTGGAGGCGCGCTGCGGCCTCAGCTTCGCGACGAGCGAAGTCTATCTCAACATCGCCGGCGGCTATCGCGTGCAGGACCCGGCGGCGGACATGGCGGTCGCGGCGGCGCTCATCTCCGCTTTGTCGGAACGGCCGGTGCCGACCGACATGGTCACCTTCGGCGAAATCGCGCTGTCGGGCGAGGTGCGCCCGGTCGCGCATGGGGCGCTGCGGCTCAAGGAGGCGGGGAAGCTTGGCTTCACCCGCGCGCTCGTCCCCTCGGCCCAGCCCAAGGAGGGCAGCGTCGCCCTAACCGGATTTCGCAACCTAACCGGCTTTGTCGACCATATGCTCGGGCGCTGACCGCTTCCGCCGCGCCAACAGATACCGCGCCGGATCGAGCACCGCCAGCACCACGATCGTCGCCACGACATCCGCGATCCAGTCGTCCAGAGCTGCGGTGCGGCCTAGCGCAGGCACCATCTGCACCAGCTCGATCAGCGCGCCGAACCCGGCAAAGGCGAAGAGCAACGTCACCGCCCGCACCCGCGGATAGGCCAGTCGCGCCAGTCCGGTCAGCACGACGAAGGCGATGATATGCTGCACCTTGTCCCCCGGCGCGCCCGGCAATGCGGGCGGCTTGGGCAGCACGGCCATGACGAAGGCGAAGATCAACGCCGCCCAGAAGGCGGTCACAAACAAGCGACGGAGCAGGAGCATCGCGCTGGGATAGACGCGAACCCGCCTGCATCCAACCGTCCGGGCGGTGAAGCGCGGGCGTCGCGTGCCAAATCAAATCTTTCCCGGCGCGCGCCTTTCGGCGGTGCAGCATAGACCCTATCTCCCGCCCATGGCCCGGTCCGATCCGCCCCCAGCGCCCGAGCGCATCGACCGCGCGGGGCTGGTTCAGGCGTTGGGCGCCTATGGCATCTGGGGCGTGCTGCCGATTTTCTTCTTTGCGCTGAAGGGGGTCGGGGCTGGCGAAGTGGTGGCGGGGCGCGTGTTGTGGTCGCTCGGGTTGCTCGCCATCGTCATTCTCGCGCTTGGCCGGACGTCGGCGATCATGGCGGCATTGCGCAATCGCCGCGCGATGCTGTTGCTGACGGCCAGCGCGGCGCTGATTTCGGTCAACTGGCTGGTCTATATCTGGGCGGTGCAGAACCACCATGTGCTTGAGGGGAGCCTTGGCTATTTCCTCAACCCGCTGGTCAATGTGCTGCTGGGCGTCGTGTTGCTGCGCGAGAAGCTCGGGCGCGCGCAGATGGTTGCGGTCGGGCTGGCCGGGATCGGTGTCGCGGTGCTGGCCGTCGGAGCGGGGCAGGGCATCTGGATCAGCCTGACGCTGGCTTTTTCGTTCGGATTCTATGGCCTCGTCCGCAAAGTCGCGCCGGTCGGAGCGCTGGAAGGGTTGACGCTGGAGACCGCGATCCTCGCGCCATTTGGGCTTGGCTATCTCTATTGGCTATCGACCCATGGCGGGCTGGAGTTCGGGCGTGAGCCGGTGGCGACGGTGTTGCTGGTGCTGTCGGGCGTGGTTACGGCGGTGCCGCTGTTGCTGTTTGCCGGAGCGGCGCGGCGGTTGCCCTATTCGACGCTGGGGCTGTTGCAATATCTCGCCCCGACGATGCAGTTCGTGCTGGCGATCACCTATTTCGGAGAGCGGGTGACGGCCGCGCATTTGATCTGTTTCGCGCTGATCTGGACTGGTCTTGCGATTTACGCCGCCGATGGACTGCTGGCTGCGCGGAGACGCCGCGTCATTGCGTGACGAACCGCGCGCGCTGCGCTAGAGGGTCCGCCTCCTGAAACCATCGGACCTGCACATGACGCTCTATCCCCGTTTCGCTGCCCATCTCGACGCCGCACTGGATGCCCTGGTCGCATCCGGCGCTCTGCCGGCTGGGCTGGAGCGACGCGCGGTGACGGTGGAGCCGCCGCGTGACGTGACGCATGGCGACCTCGCGACCAACGCCGCGATGGTGCTGGCCAAGCCCGCCGGGACCAATCCGCGCGCGCTGGCCGAGAAGATCGCGGCGGAACTGGAGAAGATCGACGCCGTGTCTTCGGTGTCGGTGGCAGGGCCGGGCTTCATCAACATGAGCCTGACCGATGCGACCTGGCGCGACGAGCTGGCGGCGATCCATGCGGCGGGCGACGCCTATGGCCGGTCGCAGGGTGGCGCGGGCGTCACCGTGAACATCGAATATGTCTCCGCCAACCCGACCGGCCCCATGCACATGGGCCATTGCCGTGGCGCAGTGGTGGGCGATGCGCTCGCCAGCCTGCTCGAAGCGGTCGGGCACAATGTTATCCGCGAATATTATGTCAACGACGCCGGCGCGCAGGTCGATGTGCTCGCACGGTCGGCGCATCTGCGGTACCGCGAGGCGCTGGGCGCGACGATCG
>JBHYGP010000114.1:0-5475 GCA_051858935.1 Sphingomonas sp. | reverse complement strand
CGCCGATTTCGAATATGAATATCAGATGGCGGGGATGAACCAGCAATTGAACGCGCGGATCGAAACCGTCTTCCTGATGGCCGATGTCTCGCTCCAGCCGATC
This sequence comes from Sphingomonas sp., assembly GCA_051858935.1. GTDB lineage: Bacteria > Pseudomonadota > Alphaproteobacteria > Sphingomonadales > Sphingomonadaceae > Sphingomonas. The sequence continues at coordinate 5,372 of JBHYGP010000114.1, read as the reverse complement.
GCCAGTCGCCTGGTCAAGGAAATCGCCCTGTTCGGCGGCGAGATCCGCAAATTCGTCCCCGCCACCGTGCGCGACGAAGTGGTCGCACGGGTCGAGAAGATTGGCCGCAAGGGCAGCTGACGCCCACCGCCGCATTCACTTTGCTGCAAGCGGAGATTTGCTCTAAGCCGCTTCCGTTCCAGAATCCGGTGGGGATATCGATGCGTCTTGTTGCCCTGTGTGTTGCCCTGCTGAGCGCGCTGTTCGCGATGCCAGCCACTGCCCAGCATGTTCCGCCCCCTCCGGGCCGCGCCGCGCCGCCCGCGACGACGGACAAGGAAAATCTGTGGATTCTCGACCTGTCGACCGGCGGCCGCGTCACCATCTGGCTGCGCCCCGATGTCGCGCCCAAGGCGGTCGAGCGGATCAAGGAGCTGACCCGCAAGCGTTTCTATGACGGCCTGATCTTCCACCGCGTGATCGACGGCTTCATGGCGCAGGGCGGCGACCCCAAGGGCGACGGCACCGGCGGCAGCGAGCTGCCCGACCTCGTCAAGGAGTTCAACTACCTCCCCCATGTCCGCGGCGCGGTCGCCGCGGCGCGTGCGGAGGATGAGAACAGCGCGAACAGCCAGTTCTTCATCATGCTGAGCCCGCGCCTGCAGCTCGACCAGAAATACACCGTGTTCGGCCGCGTGCTCGAAGGCATGCAGTGGGTCGACGCGATCCCGCGCGGCGAGCCGCCGGCGACCCCCGCCCGCGTCGTCCGCGCCTATATCGCCGCCGACAATCCCCCGCCCTTCACCGCGGCTCCGGCGACCCCGGTCGAGGAGCCAGCCGCGCTGCCCGCAGGTCCGACAAAGTGACCCCAAATCCTCCCCGGAACGGGGAGGGGGACCAGCCGAAGGCTGGTGGAGGGGGCCCGAGGCAAGGGAGTCCAGTGCTTCGGGCCCCTCCACCACCGCTTCGCGGCGGTCCCCCTCCCCGTTCCGGGGAGGAGTTTAGGACCCTCCCATGAACGTCGACCTGTTCGATTTCGACCTGCCGCCCGAGCGGATTGCGCTCCGGCCGGCAAGCCCGCGCGATTCGGCGCGCCTGCTGCTGCTCGATGGGCAGGCGACCGAAGACCGCAGCGTCACCGACCTCCCCGCCCTGCTGCGAGAGGGCGACATGCTGGTGTTCAACGACACCCGCGTCATCCCCGCCCAGCTCGAAGGCACAAGGGGAGAGGCCAGGATCGGCGCCACGCTGCACAAGCGCGAAGGGCCGCGCCACTGGATCGCCTTCATCCGCAATGCCAAGCGACTGAAGGTCGGCGACCATATCGACTTCGGCAACGCCGTCACCGCACGGGCTGAAGCCCGGCACGATGATGGCAGCTTCACTTTGTTCTTCCCCGGCGACGAACCGGTCGAGCTGCTGCTGGAGCGCGCCGGGCGCATGCCTCTGCCGCCCTATATCGCTGCCAAGCGCCCGACCGACGCCCGCGACGCCGACGACTACCAGACGATGTTCGCCAACGAACCCGGTGCCGTCGCCGCGCCCACCGCTGCGCTGCATTTCACGCCCGATCTGATGGCTGCGCTCGACGCCGCCGGGATCGGCCACACCACGCTGACGCTGCATGTCGGCGCCGGCACCTTCCTTCCGGTCAAGGCCGACGACACCGCCGATCACAAGATGCACGCCGAATGGGGCCGCATCGACGCCGCGACCGCCGACCGCCTCAACGCCGTCCGCGCCGCCGGCGGCCGGGTCATCGCCGTCGGCACCACCAGCCTGCGCCTGATCGAAAGCGCCGCCGGTGAGGATGATGTGATCCGCCCGTTCGAAGGCGACACCGCGATCTTCATCACGCCGGGCTACCGCTTTCGCGGCATCGATGGGCTGGTGACCAACTTTCACCTGCCCCGATCGACACTGTTCATGCTGGTATCGGCGCTGATGGGGATCGATCGCATGCAGGAAGCCTATGCCCATGCCATCGCCACCGGCTATCGTTTCTATAGCTATGGCGATTCGAGCCTGTTGTTGCCCGGAGTGCGGCCATGATCCTTACCCTCGCCCTTCTCGCCACCGCGCAGACCGTTGAGGGGACGCGCGCCCGGATGCCGGTTACCGTCGATTTGCGTGGCAAACAGCAGCCTGAGGGAAATCCGGCTCCGATCCCGCTGATGATCGCCGAGCCGGTGGCGATGGCCATCGCCACGTTCGACGCGGATCATGACGGCATCGTCACCCGCGCCGAGTTCGACGCCGGCGTCCGCCGCAGCTTCGAGGTCAGCGCGAAGGGACAGCCCGCACTCGGCTATATCGCGTTCGGCGACTGGTCGGAACGGTGGCTCGGCAACCGCAACGCACTGCCCAGCCCGTTCGAGGTCGATGCCGATGGCGATAACCGCATCACGCTGGTGGAGCTTCAAGCGCGCTTCGACCTGTTCTTCACCCGCTTCGATACCGACAAGGACGGGACATTGCGCCGCAGCGAATTGCTGACCGTGCGCACCCTGCCGACGCCGGGCCAACAGCCCGACCGCCGCAAGCGCGACCGCTGAATTGATGTCCTAGCATCTCCTGCCGCACTGCGGCTAAGGTTTGCGCGATGCACGGCTCGCACCATCATCACGGCCCCGCCGGGCACGACCATAAGGGGCATGGCCACAGCCACGGGCCCAAGGATTTCGACCGCGCCTTTGCGATCGGCACCGTCCTCAACCTCGGCTTCGTGCTGGTGGAAGGGCTGGCGGGGATCGCGACCGGGTCGATGGCGCTGCTCGCCGATGCCGGGCACAACCTCTCCGACGTTCTCGGCCTGCTGATCGCCTGGGGCGGTGCCTCGCTCGCCAAGCGTCCCGCCTCGCGCCGTTTCACTTATGGGTTGAGCAGTTCGACGATCCTTGGCGCACTCGCCAATGCGGTGCTGCTGCTGTTCGCGGTCGGCGCAATCGCGCTGGAGGCGGTGCGGCGTTTCGGCGACCCCTCGCCCGTCCCCGGCGCGACGGTGATGATCGTCGCCGGCATCGGCATCGTCATCAACACTGCCACCGCGTTGCTGTTCATGCGCGGGAGCAAGGATGACCTCAACATCCGTGGCGCGTACCTCCACATGGCCGCCGACGCCGCCGTGTCCGCTGCCGTGGTGGTCGGCGGCGCGCTGATCCTGCTGACGGGCAAGGCGTGGATCGACCCGGCGCTCAGCCTGCTGATCGTCGTCGTGATCCTGTGGAGCACCTGGGGCCTGCTGCGCGATTCGGTGACCATGGCGCTCCACGCGGTCCCGCCTGGGATCGACGCGGAGAAGGTCGAGGAAGCGCTCGCCACCCTGCCCGGCGTAGCACGTGTCCATGACCTCCATATCTGGCCGATGAGCACGACGCAGGTCGCGCTGACCGCGCATCTCCAGATGCCCGGCGGCCACCCCGGCGACGGTTTTCTCAACGACGCACAGCACCGGCTGGCGCATGACTATGGCATCCATCACATGACGCTGCAGATCGAGATTGGCGACGGCGATCCGTGCAAACTGCATGGCGGCCATGGAGCGGAGCATGACTGACGCCGCGCAGCCGCTGCGGCTGGTCATCTTCGATTTCGACGGGACGCTGTCGGACAGCGGCAACTGGTTCCTGTCGGTCGTGGATCACTTGTCCGACCGCTATAATTTCCGCAAGGTCGCGCCCGAAGAGATCGAACCGCTGCGCAAGATGACGTCGCGCGACGTGATCAGCCATCTGCGTATCCCGCGCTGGAAACTGCCGTTCATCGCGCGCTACGTCCGCAAGCTGTTCGGACGCAACACCGACAAGGTGCACCTGTTCGCCGGCGTGACCGAAATGTTGGCGGCGATCGAGGCGATGGGCATCCCGCTCGCGCTCGTCACCTCGAACAGTGAGGCGAATGCCCGCGCGGTGCTCGGCCCGGAAAACGCCGCGCGGTTCAGCTGGTGGGCATGCGGCGCATCACTGTTTGGAAAGGCGCCCAAGTTCCGCAAGGTACTGCGACAGAGCGGCGTCCCGGCCGACGCGATCATCTCGCTCGGCGACGAAACGCGCGACATCGATGCGGCGCGGGAGGTCGGCATCCGCGCCGCCGCCGTGCTGTGGGGCTATGCCGAGCCGGAGGCGTTTGCGCACCTCAACCCCGATCTTGCCTTCGTGACGCCCGGCGATGTCGTTGCCTATGTCGCCGCCTCAGCCAAGGTGGACCGCCAGCCATAGGGTCGGCGTATCGGGGTCGGTCCGCGTCACCCAGTGCCGCGTGCCACCGGGAATGAAGACATGATCGCCGGGCGTCAGCGCCATTTCCGCCCGCCCCTCGATCCGCAGGCCCGCACTGCCGCGCAGCACCACCACCCACTCGTCCGCATCCTGCACAAACGGCCTGTCCTCCGGCGTCGCCTGTCCATGCGAGACGATCCGCTCGATCCGCACCCCGCCGCGCTCGAGCAACGGGGTGAACACCTCCCCGTCTCGCGCATCGGGCAGTGGCGCGAAGATGTTGCCGCCGCTTTCAGCCATTGCCATTGCCCCTTCAACATCGCATCGGACACGCATGTCCCGTTTCACCTTCACCATCCACGCCACCGACGGCAAGGCGCGCACCGGCACCATCGCGATGCAGCGCGGCGAGATCCGCACCCCTGCCTTCATGCCGGTTGGCACCGCCGCCACGGTCAAGGCGATGAAGCCGCAGGATGTCCGCGCATCGGGCGCCGACATCATCCTCGGCAACACCTATCACCTCATGCTGCGCCCCACTGCCGAACGCGTCGACCGCCTCGGCGGCCTGCACAAATTCATGGGCTGGGACCGCCCGATCCTCACCGATAGCGGCGGCTATCAGGTGATGAGCCTGTCCGACCTCACGAAGCGCAGCGAGGACGGCATTGTCTTCAAATCACACCTCGACGGCTCGCGCCATCTGCTCAGCCCCGAACGCTCGATCGAGATTCAGCGGCTGCTCGGATCGAACATCGTGATGGCGTTCGACGAACTCGTCCCGACCACCTCGACGCGCGAGGTGCAGGCGGCGGCGATGGAGCGCTCGATGCGCTGGGCCAAGCGCTCGCGCGATGCCTTCGACTCAGGCGGCGACCATGCCGCCAACAACGCAATCTTCGGCATCCAGCAGGGCGCGCTCGACGAAGCGATGCGCAGGGCGAGCGCCGACGCGCTGCTCGACATCGGCTTCGACGGCTATGCCGTCGGCGGCCTCGCGGTCGGTGAGGGGCAAGAGGCGATGTTCGGCTGCCTCGACTATGCGCCGGGCCAGCTCGACGCGACCAAGCCCCGCTACCTGATGGGCGTCGGCAAGCCCGACGACATTGTCGGCGCTGTGGAGCGCGGGATCGACATGTTCGATTGCGTCCTCCCGACACGCTCGGGCCGCACCGG
>JBHYGP010000113.1:0-15699 GCA_051858935.1 Sphingomonas sp. | reverse complement strand
GGTGTCTGTCGCATTGGTCGAGGATGGCCAGCCGGTGATCGGCGTGCTCGACGCCCCGGTGCGCGGCGAACACTGGCTGGCGGTAAAGGGCCAGGGCGCAACCCGCGACGGCGCAGTGATCGCCGTGTCAGACCGCACCGAACTGACCGGCGCACGCGTCCCCGCCGACGATCTCGCCAAGGTAGACCGCCATCTGGTCACGGTCGACAAGCCCAACTCGATCGCGCTGCGCATGGCGATGGTCGCGGCGGGCGACGCCGATCTGCTCGCCACCTTCCGCTGGGGCGCCGACTGGGACATCGCCGCCGCAGTGCTGATCGCGCGTGAGGCCGGCGCAACCGTCACCGACGCGCTCGGCAAGAAAATCCGCTTCAACACCCCGCGCGGCGAAAGCTTCGGCCTGCTCGCCACCACCCCAGCCATCCACGCCGCCGCCGCCGACCACCTGCGCGCACGGGCGGTCGAGGCGCTGGGCAAGCCTATCCGCTAACCTCGTCGTCGCCGCGATAGCGGATCTGGAGATACCGCCCCCGCGTCGCCAGCGCGTCGAGGTCGCCCTGCGCAAGCTGGGCCGACATCTGCGAAATCTCCTGATCGATCAGCGCAAGGCCGTCGACCAGCTGCTTGTCCGGCGACTGACCGAACCGATCGACCCCACGCAGATTATCCGGCACGCGCTGATAGCCCTTGATCAGCTCAGGCAATTGCTCACCCACCAGCTTGCGGACTTCCGCCGCTGCGGGCTCGGCTTCATCCAGCGTCTTGAGCTGCCCCGCCAGCACGTCGAGCTTCATCCCGATCGTATCGACCAGCGGCATCGCCGCGCCCGGCAGGCTCGGGCGCTGCCGGTCCAGCCACTCCTCCGTCTGGAGCGGTAGCGTCGCCAGCGCCACTTCGCCGAACTTCTCCGGCGTCACTTCACGGCTTGTCGGCGCAATCCCGAAGAACAAGGTCACTGCGATCAGCGCCGCCATCACCAGCAACGCACCGCCCATGCCGAGCGGAATGAACAAGCCGATCACCAGCGCGCCGACCAGGATTGCGCCGTCCGCCGCAGCGATGCGCCCGATCCGGCCGAGGATCTCGGCTTCCCGCCGCTTCTTCGCGCGTGAACTCAGCGTCGTATAGCGCTCGCGCGAGCGGTTGAGGACTTCGCTCGCGCGGTCAATCTGGCGGTCGATCTCGGTCGGCACGGGTGTTTACAGAGCCTCCAGCTTGAATGTGTCGTTGGCGCCGCCGATCTGGTTCTGCGCCGCGCCCTCGGCCCGGGCGATATAGCCCTTGGACTTTTCGACCTCGGTCGACAGCACGTTGACCGTGGTCTTCATGTTATCGAGCGCCTTGACCTTGAACGTGTCGATCGCGTCCATCGTGTCATAGATATTCTGGAACGCGCGCTGCAGCGTTTCGATCGGGATCGTCGCGGACGCCGCCTGTTCGTGGATGCGGCCGGTGTTGTCCTTGAGCAGCTTGCCGGTCGAATCGATGATGTTCGCAGTGGTGGTGTTGAGCGCGGTAATCTGGTCAAGTACCAGCCGCTGCGCGGTCAGCGCTTGCGCCACCGTCACCGCCGTGCGCAGCGCGCCGACAGTGGTAGTGCTGGCGCGGTCGACGCCCTTCACCAGCTCGACGTTATTTTTCTTGACCAGGTCGAGCGCGAGATAGCCCTGTACGGTGACCGCCATCTGCGTCAGCAAATCCTGGGTGCGCTGGCGGGTATAAAACAGCGCGGTCTCACGGATCGCCTTGGCCTTGGCCGGGTCGCTGTGGTCGAGCTCGTTCGCCTTGTCCTCCAGCCGCTGATCCATCTCCTTCGAGATATAGATCATCTGCTCGAGCCGACCCATCGCAGCCCACAGATTCTGCCGCTCGACGTCGATCGCGGCATTGTCCATCAACAGCTCGTCCTTGCCGGACTGCAGGCTCTTCAGGATCGCCGCGATATGGCCCTGGCTCGACTTGTAGCTGTCGAAATAATTGCGCAGCGAATTTCCGAACGGGATGATCCCGAACAGCTTCTTGCGCTGGGTCAGGCTGCCCTTCTTGCCGGGGTCCAGGTCCTCGACCACGCGGCGCAATTCGGCCAGGTCCTTCCCGACGCCGACATCCTTGTCCATCGCGCGCACCGGACGGTCGAGGAAGCGGTTGGACTGGCCCGCCGCGTCGCGAATCTCCTTCGATCCCATCGCGGTGATCGCGTCGACGCGCTTGCCGAACTCGGGCGAGTTGACGTCCTGCGCGACCAGATCGTCGATGAAGCTCTCGACCCGGCTCACCAGTTCGGACTTCTTGCCCTCGTCGACGGGCACGAGACCCGACATCTTCTCGACCGGACGCTCCTTCAGCGGCTCTGGCGCGGTCAGCACCAGATCGTCGGTCTTTTCGGCAGTCACAGTCTCGGTCGACATCCCATCCCTCCAGCGGTTCTGCCCTAGATGAACGGGAACCGCGTCGCCTTCAAGTGTATCGCCAATATAATACACATGGGTTAAGGTGCAACCGACTGCGATTGTCAGTGGTTGGGGTGTCGTGGCCTGTTAACATCTGCGCGTTACGGAGGAGTCATGGAACGCAGGCTCAGGATGATGATCGCCGGTTCGATCGCGGTGTGGGTGCCGGTGGCTTCGGCCGCCGCTGCGCGCCCTGCGGCGGTCGATATGGGCAAAGTCTATCGCCTGAAGGCCCAGCCCGCGAAGGATGCGCCCCCCGTCATGGAGGATCATGCGCGCTAGCTTGGTTGCGGTTCTGCTGTCCGCGCTCGCCATTCCCGCTTCGGCATCGCAGGCTGAGCTGTGCCAACAGACTTATGGCCAGCGCGCCTGCAAGGACACCGCGCTCGCCCCGCTCCGTGCGGAGATGGCGCACAAATTCGCAGCCGTGATGGCGCTCGGCAACCGCACCGCAACCTGGCAGGCCCGCCACGAGGCTGTGCTGCGCGAGATTCGCGCCGCGCTCAACTATGACGACAAGCCGATGAGCGACGTCGAGCTCGAGCAGACGTTCCGCTCCGCCATCGCCGACTATGACAAGGCGTTGGCGCAGGCGCAGGGCGTGCGCACGATGATCAAGACGCCATCGGCGCGCAGCCAGACCTGTATGGCCAAATGGCTGGACCGGGGGTGTGGGGTGACCGCCTCGGGCATCCTGTGGCGCAAGGATGGCCAGCCAGTTCACTGGCAGATGATGGACGGCGCATCGGATGAGGACGGCATCGGCGCGGGCATCGTGCTGTGGGCGGAAAGCGGGCATGGCACCGCCAAGCTGATCGGATGGTCGTTCGACGGCGTCTTCTACGAACCGCCCCGCATGACGCAGGACGGGATGATCTGGGTGCCGGGCCGCACGATGGGCACCGGTAACGGCAATGCCGACCTGCTGTTCAAATGGGACGAAGCGAGCAAGAGCTGGCAGGATATCGAACTCGACAGCTGGCGCGATGCGCTGCCAGCGAAACTCCCCAAGGGCTTCGGCATCTGGAAGGGCGTCGACTATGATTTCGAGGGGCTCGGCGCGACCAGCAAGCTGTGGCGCGACAAGGACGCCAATTGCTGTCCCACCGGCGGCGAAGCACTGCTCGACTTCGCGATTAAGGGACGCAGCTTGGTGCTGAAGGACGTCCGCGTCGACATTGTCGAGAAATGGGTGCCGCGCAGAAAAGACTGAAGCTCTTCCCGCGCCGCACAATTTCCGCTATTGGCGCGCCCGAACCGCATTTCAGCGACATCCAGGAACTCGTATGAATCTTCGCAACGTGGCGATCATCGCACACGTCGATCATGGCAAGACCACGCTCGTCGACCAGCTTTTCCGTCAATCCGGCACCTTCCGCGACAATCAGCGCGTCGAAGAGCGCGCGATGGATTCGAACGACCTGGAAAAGGAGCGCGGAATCACGATCTTGGCCAAGCCGACCTCGGTCGACTGGTCGCCGGACGGGACCGAAGAAAATTCGATCCGCATCAACATCGTCGACACGCCCGGCCACGCCGATTTCGGCGGCGAGGTGGAGCGCATCCTGTCGATGGTCGACGGCGTCGTCCTGCTGGTCGATTCGTCGGAAGGCGCGATGCCGCAGACCAAGTTCGTGACCGGCAAGGCGCTCGCGCTGGGCCTGCGTCCGATCGTCGTGGTCAACAAGGTCGATCGCCCCGACCAGCGCATTCAGGAAGTGCTGGACGAAGTGTTCGACCTGTTCGTCAGCCTGGACGCCAATGACGACCAGCTCGACTTCCCGGTCCTCTACGCATCGGGCCGCAACGGCTATGCCAGCGAAGATCCCGATCGGCGTGAGGGCACGCTGGCCCCGCTGTTCCAGAAGATCGTCGACCATGTCCCGCCGCCTGCGCTGGACGTCGATGCGCCGTTCACCTTTCTCGTCACCCTGCTCGACCGCGACAATTTCCTCGGCCGCGTGCTGACCGGCCGCGTCACCAGCGGCAAGGTGCGTGCGAACCAGGCGATCCATGCGCTCGACATGGACGGCAACATCATCGAGACCGGCCGCGCGTCGAAGATCATGACCTTCCGCGGCCTCGACCGCGTGCCGACCGACGAAGCGCAGGCGGGCGACATCATCTCCCTCGCCGGTCTTGCCGTCGCGACGGTGTCGAACACCATCGCCGACATTTCGGTCAGCGTGCCGATCCAGGCACAGCCGATCGATCCGCCGACGCTGTCGATGCGCTTTGCGGTCAACGATTCGCCGATGGCGGGCCGTGAGGGCAGCAAAGTGACCAGCCGCATGATCCGCGACCGCCTGTTCCGCGAAGCCGAATCGAACGTCGCGATCAAGGTGACCGAAGCCGCCGACAAGGACAGCTTCGAAGTCGCCGGCCGCGGCGAGCTCCAGCTGGGCGTCCTGATCGAAACGATGCGCCGCGAGGGCTTTGAGCTGGGCATCAGCCGCCCGCGCGTGCTGCTTCAGGAAGAAGACGGCCAGAAGATGGAGCCGTATGAAACGGTCATCATCGACGTGGACGAGGAATATTCGGGCACGGTCGTCGACAAGATGAACATCCGCAAGGCCGAGATGACCGACATGCGCCCGAGCGGCGGCGGCAAGACGCGCATCACGTTCAGCGCGCCCAGCCGCGGCATGATCGGCTACCATGGCGAGTTCCTGTCGGACACGCGCGGCACCGGCATCATGAACCGGCTGTTCGAGAAATACGGCCCGTACAAGGGCGTGATCGAGGGCCGCAAGAATGGCGTGCTGATCTCCAACGGTTCGGGCGAGGCGAACGCCTATTCGCTCAACACGCTGGAAGAGCGCGGCATCCTGTTCGTCGGCCATGGCGAAGCGCTGTACGAAGGCATGATCATCGGCGAGAACGCCAAGCCGGACGACCTTGAGGTCAATCCGATGCGCGCCAAGCAGCTGTCCAACGTCCGTTCGTCGGGCAAGGACGACGCGATCCGTCTGACCCCGCCCAAGAAGATGACGCTGGAACAGGCCATCGCCTATATCGACGATGACGAGATGGTCGAGGTCACGCCCAAGACGATCCGCCTGCGCAAGCGCTTCCTCGACCCGCATGAGCGGAAGAGGGCGAGTCGGGCGAAGGCGGCTTGAGGCAAGGGCACAAGGGGCGCCGGAGGAGACTTCAGCGCCCTTTTCTTTGGCGATCGACTAGCCACAGCGCGGCAAGCGGAAGACCGCGCCACGGCGAAAGCTGATCGCCGCGCGTTGCTCAACCCGCCGCGCGGACGGCTCTGTCCGCCCGGACTCGAGGCGATGGAGTCGGAACCAAGGCGAAATCGCAGGATTTGCTCTTCCGGCCCCGTAACGGGCTGACCAGTTTCAGGAGTATGTCCATGCGTTCCATTCACCGTAGCACGATCGCCATCAGCGCCCTGTTGGCCGCGGCCGCACCCGCCGGCCTTGCCGCGCAGGAGGCCCCGCCGCTGCCCGAGGAGCAGGTTCAGATCGACGGCGCGGCGCTGCCACCGCTGGCGCAGCTGCCCGCCGGGCCGGAGGTGGAGGGGATGATCTCGGCACGGCAGGGCAACCAGATTCAGGTGACCACCGCCGACGGATCGCCGATGATGATCGCGGTGAGCGAGGAGACGCAGATCCGATCGTCGGGCGGTTTCCTTGGGCTGGGGCGGACCAAGCGCGGGACCGATGCGCTGCTCAACGGCCTGCCCGTGAGCGTGCAGACGCGCCAGTTCGGCGGCGGGCTGGTGGCTGCTCAGGTGAAGCTCGCCGACAAGGACCTGAAGACCGCAGCGATGATCCACAACGGCACCGACCAGCGCTTCGCGCAGCAGACCGCGGCGACCGAGGCGCTGAAGGGCCGGGTCGGCGATATCGACCAGTATAATGTGAAGGGCACGACCAATGTGAATTTCGACACCGGCAAGGCGGTGCTGAGCGCGCAGGCCAAGGCGGAGCTGTGCAACGCGGCGAGCCAGGCCGGATCGATGGAGAACGCGCTGTTGCTCGTGGTCGGCTATACCGACGCGACGGGGCCGGAGGAGCTGAACCAGGAGCTGAGCGAAAAGCGCGCGGCGCGGGTGGTGAACCATCTGCAACAGGCGTGCGGGTGGAAACCCTATCGCATGCTGACCCCGACCGGCATGGCCGAGGCCGATCCGCTGGCGGACAATATGACCGAGGAAGGCAAGGCGCAGAACCGCCGCGTGGCGGTGAATATCCTGGTCAGCAAGGCGGTCGACGGGCTGTAAGGTCGTCGATCGGCGATGACGCGGCGCCGGGGAAATTCCGGCGCCGTTTCATTGCGTGAGCGGCAGCAGGATCAGGGTGATCCGGTCATGGCCGACCGCGATGTCCAGCGTTTCGCCCGCAACGACGTCGATCGGCGCGGGGAAGCTGTGCAGGATCTGGAGCCAGCCGCCGTCGCTGTAGCGATCGGGATGGTTGTCGAAGGTCACGCCCGGCCACAGGTCGATCTGCATCCACTGGACGATGCCGACCGCGCGCCCGCTGGCGGTGACCGGGATGGAGAGGCGCGCGAGTGTGCCGTCATGCTTGTGCTGTGTCAGGTCGAGCCGGACCAGTTCCAGATCGCCGGACAGCCGCTCCCACGCCGTCATCGTGCCGTGGATCGGCAGGCGCTGCTGCGCCAGCGCGTTGAAGGGGGACAGGTCGAAGCCTGAGACTTCTCCGACAAAGGCATAATCGGCCAGCGTGTCGCTGGCGACGAGGCAGCCCATCGCGCTGGCGGCGCGCGGGATGACGATCGCATCGGGCGCGAGCAGGCGGCGATGCGCGTCCTCGAACGTGTCGAGCACCTTTTCCGTGAGCAGGTCGCTTGAGAGAATCTCGGAAACCAGGATATCGGCCGGCGCGTCCAGTTCTGTACCGATGGCGAGGTCGGTCGAGGGCTTGGCATGGACCGTGATGCGGTCGGCATAGCCGTTCTGCGCGACGATCTGCTGCGCCATGTCGGCGATCATCGGCTCCATCTCGCACGCGACCACCGCTTGCGCGCCGGCGCGCGCCGCCATCAGCGAGAGGAGGCCGCTGCCCGCGCCGATGTCGAGCACGCACGCCTGCGGCCCCCGGCCCTCGATCGCCGCCTTGATCGCCGCTTCGAACGCGTCGTTGCGGGCCACGTCGTTCATCATCGGGACGTGCCAGAAGGGCACCGACGCCGAACCGAGCCGGCGCAGCTGATGCCGGAGGTGGAGATTATCCGGCTGAAGCTCCAGCGCGTGGCGGAAGCGGCGGACCGCGTCGAAATTGCGACCGGCGTCGGCGAGGACCACGGCGAGGTTACCGATCGCGACCGGATTGTCGGGGTCGATCGCACAGGCACGCTCAAGGCTGGCGATCGCATCGTCGGTGCGGCCGAGCCAGTGGAGCGTCAGCCCCTTTTCATGCAGCGCGACGGCATTGAACGGATCGAGCGCGATGAGCCGGTCCCACAGCGGGAGCGCCTCCTCCGCGCGCGACAGCCGCCCGAGCAGCCCCGCAAGCAGCGGCAACACGTCAGCCGCGCGATAGCCCTGCGCGAGCACCGCGCGATAGCCGAACTCGGCTCCTTCCAGATTGCCCTGTTCGTGCAGCTCCATCGCAGTGGCGAGCGCCGCGCGTGCCTCGCCCAGCTGTTCGGGGGAATCCGGGTCGGTCACGTCAATCTTCCAGGGAGAACGCGTTGCGGAGGACTTTGCTCGATAGGCCAAGCATTGCCCCCAAAGATAGCCCGGATGTCATGACGATCGGAGCCGGACCGAAGGAGAACATCCAAGTGTCGCGCCGCCTCCATCCGGTTCCGGCAGACGTCGCTTGAGTCTTGGTTAAAACTGTGGAACGTATCTTAAATCGCGCAGCTCTGGGGGAATGATGTGCGGGAAGTAGCAGCATTTATAAGGCATCGTGACTGGGAGTCGCTCCAGAGTCGCTGGGTGCTTCCAACTGCCAGACGATTATATCTGATCGGCGCATTGTTGGCGGTTTTGGTCGCAGCTCTGGGCCTGATCGCGGCCCTTGTCTTCCAGATCAGTACGATGGGAAGCGCGCCGCAGCAATCTGTTCCAGATCCCGTTACTGCCCAGCCCAAGCCGATGTCGGTGTCCAGTCTGGGCAGCCTGTTCGACGGCCCGCAAAACCTGCGTGCGGTCGCGGTGCCGGTGACGCTCCCCGTCAACGCAGGTGACGTGGTGGCGACGCTTCAGGCCGATGCGGTGTTTGAGGTTTCCGAATTTCAACTCCTTGGTGGCGCGAGCGCCGAACTGGTGGACAATAACGGCGGCGCTGTTCCCGGCATGGTTCTTCGCGCTGGCGAGCAGGTGGCGCGGGAAATGAACAAGCGGGCGGCGGCGGGTCGCCTTGCACCGATTATCGGCCTGCGCATCGTGGCAATGGACCGTAACGGCAATGCCAGCACGCCGACGGATGTGCGGGTGCGCCTTGAGACAAAAGCAGTGGACAGTCCTGCGTCCGCCGCGCCGACCAGCGGCGATGTCGTCGAGGAAATCGGAGGCCCCGAAGCATTGAAGGACGTCGCGTCGGGTCTGGCAAGCATCGCCGCCACGCGCGGCACGCCCGAGTGGTTCGACGCATATCAGTTCGCGATGCAGCTGCCCCAGCGCTGCGATGCCCAAAATGACGACTTCATCCGGCAATACGCCGCCGCCTATCGGCAGGTGCGGCCAAAGCTGACCATGTCCAATCTCGGCACCTTTTACGACGGCATGTGCAGCGCGTGGCGGGACGCGTTGAACGCGGCACAGGCCGAGGCGAACGCCGCCAATGCCAATCGCAACAAGATCATGATGGAGAATGCGGCTGCGGAGATGGTCACTGCAGTGCGCAAGCAAGGTGCACGCGCGATGCGCGACGTGGCGATGGGTGTCGCGCTTTCCGCCATATTCTTCTTCATGCTGATCGCGCTGTTCCTGGCGTTCCTGGCGATCGAGGGTCACTCGCACGCGGTGCGCAAGGCGCTGCAACTGATTGCCGAGCGAGAGGAGGCATCGGGCAATGGCTGATAACCGGATACTGGCGATCCCGGTCGCATCTGCGCTGGCGATGTCGGCCCTTGCCCCGACCCCGGCTGCTGCCGAGAGCATCGTCATATCGGTGCGGCAACCCGCAAAATTCGGTGACGCCAGCCAGCTGCGCAAGATGGTGCTGGGCAACTTCTCCGGGCGCGGCGGTTCGCAGCTTCAGGCCGCGCTGTCCCAGCGACTGCTGATGCCGGGACCGGACGGCCCGCCCTATTTCACGCTGGTCAACACAGCGAACCGGGCGTCGGGCGTCGGTGTGATGTCGGGCGATGTGCGGATCGACGTGTCGCAGAGCAGTTTCACGCGACAGGAATCGCGCTGCGTCGAGGGCGCGAAGCTGTTTTCGTGCAAGCGCAGTGTCCAGGTCACGGTGCGCTGCCTTCAGCGGATTGCGCTGGCAGTGGTCAATGTCCGCATCGTCCGCGCGTCGGACCAGCGGATCGTCTATTCGGTCAGCAAACCCTATCGTGACGTCGCAACCACCTGTGAGGGCGGAGCGCCCCTGCCGGACGTGGACGCGCAGTTCGTCGCGGCGTCGGATCAGATCGCAACCGCGATCCTTCAGGAAATCGCGCCGCATTCGATCAGCTACAAGGTACGGCTGCTGGAAAGCACCAAGGGGTTGAGCAAGGCTGGTGCGGCGTCGTTCAAGGCGGCGGTCAAGGTTTCGACGCGCAACCTGCCCGCCAGTTGCGCGTCGTGGAGCGCCCTGACCGCGCAAGGCGAGACCAACCCGTCGCTGGTCTTCAACCTGGGTGTGTGCGCCGAGCAATCGGGCGACCTGCGGGACGCTGGCGCGCGTTACGCTGCAGCACAGCAATTGCTGCCCGGCGACAAGACAATCGCCGAAGGTATCAACCGGGTCCGCACGATGGTCGTGGCAAAGGCGACTGCCGAGCGGCAGGAGCAACAACGCTCGGCGACCGAAGCGGAGGAACGCCGCAAGATCGAGGCGGATGCCCGCGCGGCACGCGCGGCAGAAGCGGCGGCAAAGGCAGCGGAAGCCCGCAAGGTACGCCAGACGAAGGCTGCGGCTGCCGCCAAAAAGGCAGAAATTCGGCAGGAGGTGGTCCGCAAACATGGTGCAGGCGCGGCGGATGCGATCCTGTCCGGCACGGTGAAGAAAGGAATGACCCCGTCACAGGTGCGCGCGGTGGTCGGAAGCGGTTGCCGTATTCAGCGGCTGAGCCCCGGCGAGGAACAATGGTTCTGCGGCGCCAAGCGGATCGTGTTTTCGGGCGGCAAGGTTACCTTCGTCCGGTAACGCGGCGTCACCCGTCGAACAGCCCGTCCTGCGACCCGGCGGGCGGGTTGAGGCCGAGATGCTTCCACCCCGCCGCATTGAGACAACGGCCGCGCGCGGTGCGGGCGATCAGGCCGATCTGGATGAGGTAGGGCTCGATCACCTCCTCGACCGTGTCGCGCGGCTCGGACAGGCCCGCGGCGAGCGTCTCCACGCCCACCGGGCCGCCGCGATAGATGTCGGCGATCATCATGAGGTAGCGGCGGTCCATCGCGTCGAGGCCGAGCGCGTCGACCTCAAGCCGGTTGAGCGCGGCATCGGCCGCCTTGGCGTGGACCACCGTCTCACCCGCGACATTGGCGAAGTCGCGCACCCGGCGGAGCAGGCGTCCGGCGATGCGCGGCGTGCCGCGCGAACGGCGCGCAATCTCCGCCGCGCCATCCTCGGCAATGCCAAGGTCGAGCAGGCCGGCGGCGCGGGTGACGACGCGCGTCAGTTCATCGACCGTGTAGAATTGCAGCCGCACGGGAATGCCGAACCGGTCGCGCAGCGGCGTCGTCAGCAACCCCTGCCGCGTGGTCGCGCCGACCAGGGTGAAGCGCGGCAGATCGATGCGGACGCTGCGCGCCGACGGCCCCTCCCCGATCATCAGGTCGAGCGCGCGGTCCTCCATCGCGGGATACAGCACTTCCTCGACCGCTGGGGCTAGGCGGTGAATCTCGTCGATGAACAGGACGTCGCCATCCTCGAGATTGGTGAGCAACGCCGCAAGATCGCCCGACTTGGCGATCACCGGGCCGGAGGTGGCGCGGAAGCCGACGCCCATTTCCTTGGCGATGATCTGCGCCAGCGTGGTCTTGCCAAGGCCCGGCGGGCCGAAGAACAGCACATGGTCGAGCGCATCGCCGCGCTGACGGGCAGCGTCGATGAACACGCGGAGGTTGTCGCGCGCGGCACGCTGGCCGACAAATTCGTCGAGCGACTTGGGGCGCAGCGCCGCGTCGATATCCTCCGGGCGGCGCGATGCGGTGAGGATGCGGTCGTCGGTCATTTGCCTCCCCCCATTCCGTCATGCTGAACTTGTTTCAGCATCCACCGTGCGGCGGGCGGCTGTTCAGCGGTTCCAGCCCCAACCCGACAGCCAAGTCCACCCAGTCCGGGTTTTCGGACTCGATCAAATTGACCTTCCATGGCCGATGCCAACGCTTGAGCTGCTTTTCGCGCGCAATTGCCTCCGGCATCGTCGCGAAGAATTCGTAGCGGACGAGCATGTGGACGTGGTTGCGCTGCGTGAACCCCGGGATTTCGCCGCTGCGATGCTGAACCAGCCGGGCGATCAGGTCGGAGGTCACGCCGACATAGATTGTGCCGTTCGGCTGGCTGGCCAAGATGTAGACGCAGGGTAGTTTGGGCATGACTGCGCCCTTCGGAATGGAACCGTGGGGTCGTCGCTCGTGGCGCGGTGGATGCTGAAACAAGTTCAGCATGACGGGAGGTGGGGACGGCGGCGCGCGTCACGTCGCCGCCTCCCGCTCAGGACTGTATTGGGGGATGATGCTCGCCACGAACGTTCCTTATCCGTTCGCTTGCGGCAAGCCAATCCCCCTCCCCGTCAGGTCGGTGCGGGACGCGCGGTCGTCGCGGCGAACGCGTCCCCGATCGCGGTGTAGAGCCGCTTGGGCTGGGCGCTCGCGTCATAGGGGAGCGGGCGCAGCGGCTGGCCGTCGGGGCGCGGGGTGCCGAAGCCCTGCAGCCAGCTATATTTGTCGTTCATGCCCCACACGAGCACGTCCTTGAGCTGCGGATAGCTGAACAACAGGTCGAGCCAGGCGCGGCCGTACACCGCGACATCCTCGTCGCGTTGCGCCACCGTGCCGGTGCGGTTGCGGTCGTTGACGTCGAATTCGGTGATGATCAGCTTGTAGCCGAGCGCGACGACTGCATCGAGGAAGGAGCGCATCGCCGGGATCTGGGCATTGGCAATGTCCTGAGCGGTGCCGCTGGAGTAAAAGCCGATATGCGACTGGATGCCGAGCGCATCGACCGGCACGCCGCGCGCACGGAACCCCTGGAGCAGCGCCAGCACCCCGTTGCGGTGGGTGGTCGAACCCCAGTCCATATAGTCGTTATAGACCAGCTCCGCCGTCGGCAGCTCGGCGCGCGCGGTGCGGAAGGCGAGGTCGAGGATCGAGGTGTCGCCGCCCACCGCATTGTGGAGGATGTTGGTGCGGACATTGCCGGTCGCGGGATCGATCGCCTCGTTGATCACGTCCCAGCTTTTGATGCGGTTGCCGAAATGGCGCGCGGTGCTCTGCACATGCGTGCGCACCAGCCGTTCCGCCGTGGCACGCGGGTCGGACCCCATCGGATAGCTACGCAGCCAGGCCGGGAAGCGCTCCTGAATATACCACAGGACGCAATGGCCGCGCATCTCCATGCCCTTTGACTCGGCATAGGTCAGCATCTGATCGGCGCGGGTCCAGTCGTACACATTCTCGGCGCTCGACTGATATTCCCACTTCATCTCGTTCTCGGGGACGAGCAGCTGGCAGTCGCGTTCGAGCAGCGCGGCATAAGACGGGTTATTGAACGACCCCGCATCCGCACCGGGCGGCGCCCAGGCGAAGGTCGATCCGAACCGCATCTGCTTGGCCGAAGCCGCCGCGTTCAGCGTGCTGGTCGGGGTCGGGGTGGGCGTAGGGGTCGGGCTGGGCGATGGCGAGGGACTGGGCGACGGGCCGGGCGTGGGGGTCGGTGATGGAGTGGAAATGGTGCCGGTCCCCGGCCCGCCCCCGCTACATGCTGAAACGCCCAGCGCACCGGCAAGGGCAAGGGTTTCCCGACGTGTAAGGGACCGCATCCTCTCTCTCCTCCTCTGGCGGCCCGTATGCGGGCCTGCCTGACCGGCGTCGTGGCCGGTGGAGAGATGGTAGCGCTATCAATTTATAGCGCAACGGGAATCTGGTAGCGCTATCTTTTGCTACACCCGTCATGCTGAACTTGTTTCAGCATGACGGGGGGGCGAATTTACTTCGCCGCCTTGCGCAGCGCCAGACGGACCAGCGCGTCGAGCGTCGCGGCCGGGCCGAGTTCATCGCTCGCCGCATTCACCGCGTTGCTCGCTTCGGCGGGCTTGAAGCCGAGATTGAGCAGCGCCGAAACCGCGTCGTTCGCCGCCCCGCTGGCCGGAGCCGCCGCCCCTGCCCCGCCGCTGCCGATCGCGATGCCGCCGGCCTTGTCCTTGAGTTCGTTGACGATGCGCTGCGCCAGTTTCGGGCCGACGCCATTGGCGCGCGCGACCATCGCGGCGTCGGCGCGGGCGATGGCGGTCTGGACCTCGGCAGGCGACAGGATCGACAGGATCGCCAGCGCGACCTTGGCCCCCACCCCCTGCACGCCGGTGAGCAGGCGGAACCAGTCGCGCTCCTCCGCGCTGGCAAAGCCCATCAGCCGCATCGAATCTTCCGAGACCAGCATTTCGGTGTGGATCGTGACGAACTCGCCAATAGCGCCGAGTGCCGCCAGCGTCTTCGCCGACGCGCCGACCAGATAGCCGACGCCGTTCACGTCGATCACCGCATGGTCGATGCCGGTTGCGGCGAGATGGCCGTTGAGATGCGCGATCATGGAACGGGGCTAGAACATCCGGCGCGCCGACGCCAGATGGTGCGCGTGGCAGATCGCGACCGCGAGTGCGTCGGCGGCGTCGGCCCCGGCGATCTTGGCGCCGGGGAGCAGGCGCGCGATCATCGCGTGGACCTGCGCCTTTTCGGCGGTGCCGGTGCCGACCACCGCCTTCTTGACCAGGCGCGGCGCATATTCGCCGACATCGATGCCAGCGCGCGCGACCGCGCAGATCGCAACGCCGCGGGCATGGGCGAGCTTCAGCGTCGATTGCGGGTTGGAGTTGACGAACACTTCCTCCACCGCCGCGCCATCGGGAGCGTGATCAGCGACCAGCGCAGCCAGCATCGCGTCGAGATGGGCGAGGCGTTGGGGCAACGGTGCCTTGGCATCGGTCTTGAGCTGGCCATTGGCGAGGTGGCTGAGGCGATTGCCCTCCGCCCGGATCAAGCCCCAGCCGGTGGTGCCAAGGCCGGGGTCGAGGCCAAGGATGATCATGCGCGCTCGCCCGTTTTTGCACCGTGCGGCGTATTTCTACCTAGGGGCCGACCCTTAACCATGCCGCCGCCCTAAAAGACAAATGGGCAGCGCACCAGCCTGTCCCGGTATCGTCCTGATGCCGCCTTTTCGTTTCGGAGCCATGAAAGCGGGTTCGTACCGTGTCCAATCTCGATCAGTTTTTCGCCGAGCATCGTCGGTTGCGGGAGTGCAACGTCGAAATGGCGACACTTGCCAAGCGGTTCGATCCGCCGGGCGTGGAAGAGCTGAACGACGCGCGCTGGCGCTTTACGCGGACGTTGCTGCGCACGCTGACGCTCAAGGACCGGATGATCTATCCCCGCTTGCGGCTCCACGCCGACCCGCGCGCGCGCGAAGTCGCCGAACGGTTCGATACGTCCACGACGGTAGATTACGAACGCTTCGCGGCACATACCAAACGCTTTCCGCCCGATGTCGTGGTGCGCGACTGGCGCGCTTATGCGGTCGCGGTTCGGCTGCGCACGGCGGAGCTGGAGGATCGCATGGACCGCGAGGAGCGCGAACTGTTCCCGCTGCTTGAGGATGCGCCACGGATCGCGTCAATCCCGTTTTCGCAGGGGACCAACTGGGCGGCGGATGCCTGGCGCGTGCGGGCGCTGCTGGGCAAGGACAGCGCGGACGACCGGGCGGCTTAATTGAAATTCCTCCCCTGCGGAGCAGGGGAGGTGGCATCGCGTAGCTATGACGGAGGGGCCGCCGCTGCAAGCGGCGGATTTTTGCCGAGCTGCTCACGGCTGTCTACGCAGCCGCCCCTCCACCACCCGCTACGCGGGCGGTCCCCCTCCCCAGAGCAAGCTCAGGGGAGGAAATATCACCCC
>JBHYGP010000112.1:15687-23517 GCA_051858935.1 Sphingomonas sp. | reverse complement strand
GCTTCCTCCCCCTCCGTCAGCTGCGCTGACACCTCCCCCTGGCGGGGGAGGATTAAAGAGGTTTACCCCCGCGCACCCTCAGTCGCGAGATACCAGCGCTCGCCCCCCTCAAGTGCTAGCGCCGTCAGCCGTCCGGTCGCATAGGCCCCGGTGTCGATGCCAATGCGGTTGGGCAGCTCCTCAACCTCTGCAGCGATCGAATGGCCATGCACGATGGTCGCGCCGAAATTGCCCTCGAAATTGAGGAATTGCTCGCGGATCCAGCGCAGATCCTCGGGCTTTTGCCGGTCGAGCGCGACGTGCGGCTTTACGCCGGCATGGACGAAGCAATAATCGCCGATCCGCACCATGTCGGTCATCGCGTGGAGGAAGGCGATATGGTGCGAAGGGACGCGCGGCAGGAAATCCTCCACCAGCTCATCGGCCAGTCCGCGATCGATCAGCTCGATCGGCGTACCATAGCTGAGCAGCGTCTCCTCGCCCCCGATGCGCAGCCAGAAGCGCATCGTCTCCAGATTGCCGCCAAGCGCCTTGAGGAACACTTCCTCATGATTGCCGAGGAGGAAGTCGACCTGCCGCTCGCCGAAATCGCGCGTCGCCAGCAATTCGACCACCGATGCCGAATCGGGGCCGCGATCGACCAGATCGCCAAGGAAGATGATCCGCGTCCGCGCATCCCCGCGCGCCGCATCATCGGCGTCGATCCGCTCGAGCAGGTCCGTAAGCAGGTCGTAGCGACCATGAATGTCGCCGATCGCATAGACGCGCTCGCCATCGGGCAGCGCCACTGGCGCGGGCCGCGTTGCGGGCGACGCCCCGAACATCCCTTTGAGCTTCGACAAGACCACGCGAAATTCCCGATATCGCCCCGCACATAGGCGCTTTGCCGCAGTGCCGCAATTACAGAGCCGCTGCTTGACGACGCCGCCGAAAAGCCCAAGGTCCGCCGCAGGGGGACGCATGACGATAGCCGGATTCACTGCGGAGGCGCGACACGGACGCGCCGCGACGCTGCCCGCGCTGCAATATTTCCGCGCGATCGCCGCGATCCTTGTCGTTCTCTATCACGCCGCCTGCGTGTTCGGGCCCGGCGGCTATCAACCGATCCGCAGTTGGGAGGTGGGCCTGATGTTCGGCCATGCCGGGGTCGAGCTGTTCTTCGTTCTCAGCGGCTTCATCATCTGCTGGATCCACTACGACCGGATCGGCGCGCACGGCGAGGTGCCAAGCTATATCCGCAAGCGGCTGGTGCGCATCTATCCGCCGGTGGCGCTGGTGGTGGTCGCCTGGGCGGCGCTCAGCTTTGCCGCAGGCATGCCGATGCGGCCGATCGAATATCTGGTGTCGCTGACCCTGATCCCGTTCGACTTCGCTTATGCGCCGCCGGCCTTGTGGACGCTGACGCATGAGATGGCGTTTTACGCGCTGTTCCTGCTCGCCTTTGTCCGCCGCTGGCTGTTCATCGCCGCGCTGCTGGCGTGGGGCGTGGCCGGCTATGTCCTGACAATGGTGCCGGGGTTGAGCGAAGCGCGCGCCGCGATTCCGCTGGTCGGGTCGGCCTATGCCTTTCTCTTCTCGCTCGGCGTTGTCGCCTTTTTCATCGTTCGCGCGCGCCCAACGCTTCCGGCATGGAGCAGGGTCGCGCTGGGCGTGTTCGCGCTCGTCATCTTCGCCTGGGCGGCGACGCGCGATGTCGCGCTGCAGCTTGGCCCAATTCCCACTGAGGGGGGGGGTGAACGGGCGGCCCGTGCGCTCACGCCATGGTTCGGGATCGCCGCGATGATCTGGGTGGTGGTGCTCGCCGATCCGGCGATCCGGTTCCGGGGGCGGCTGCACGCGGTGATGATGCTGCTCGGCAATGCCTCCTACGCGATCTATTTGTGGCACGAGATCCCCCAGCGGGTGCTGGGGCGGCTGATCGGCAACGTCGGGCTGGCCGGGCCGGAGACGCGCGTGATCGCAATCGGCCTCATCGTGGTTAGCGGCGTCGTGCTGGGCGTGCTGGTCTATCAGTTCGTCGAGCGGCCTTTGTTGCGCCGGATCAACGCGATGCTCGACGCGCGTGCGGCGCGGCGTACCGCACCGCAAACCGCGTGATCGGCGGCGCCCACCGAAAATCCGCGTGCATCGCAGCACGCTTCTGACTATTGCCGGTCGCGGCCCTGTCCCGCCGCACCCCGCGGCCGCCCGCGTCGAGAAACGGAATGATTGGCAAGCTGCTTCGCGACTTTTTCGGGATTATCCGCGTGGCTGGACCGGCGCGCGCGCTGCAATGGGCCGGCGCGGTCGCGGTAACGATGCCCGCCGCGCTCAAGACCCGCAACCTGCTCGCCGCCGACAAGGCGATGGGCGAGGGTCCGTTCGTTGCGCGGCACGGCGCGGCGAAAGCGAAGCTGGTGGGCGAGCAGGCGTTCAGCGGCCTGCGCGAAATCTGGGTCCGCGAAGTCTATTCGCGCGACGGCTTTCTCAAGATTCCCGATAATGGTCTGGTCGTCGATCTCGGCGCGAACATGGGCAATTTCAGCGCGATGGCGCTGGCGAGCAACCCGACCGCGCGAGTGATCGCGGTCGAGCCGGGTGCGCGCAATGTCGCCAAATTCCACGCGACAATGGCCGCCAACGGCTTCGCCGACCGCGCGACATTGTGCCGCGCCTTTGTCGGCATCTTCAGCCCGCAGCAGATCAGCGACGTGGCAACCGACGCCAGCTACACCGACGCCGAGCGGCTGTCGGAGCCCGATTTCATCGCCCGCTATGGCATCGAGCGCATCGCCTTCCTGAAATGCGATATCGAGGGCAGCGAATATTTCCTGCTCGATCCGCAAAGCCGGTTGCTCGACATGGCCGACCGGATCGGGATCGAAGTCCACGCATTTG
The DNA here is from genome assembly GCA_051858935.1 of Sphingomonas sp. Lineage (GTDB taxonomy): Bacteria > Pseudomonadota > Alphaproteobacteria > Sphingomonadales > Sphingomonadaceae > Sphingomonas. Next base: position 20,640 of record JBHYGP010000112.1, on the reverse strand, counting down.
GCGGTGACGTGAAGGCGTTCCTCGCCGAACTCGAGCGGCGCGGCTTCACGCTCGACACGGTGATCTGGGACGGCGCGGACTGTATCGCGCTGGCGTCGCGCAGCTGATGGCGACGCGGTCGCTCCCCTGGACGGTCCCGCAGGCGCGGAATCGGGTCGCCCCGGCGACGCCGGTGGACGCGACACGGGACGACCCCATGGCCGGCCTGATGCCGCAGATCACTGAGATCGCCGGCACCTTCGCCCTGCTGATCTTCTATGGAATCTGCATCGCCTATGGCGGCGGGGCAACCACTTTTGCCAATTATGTCGGCCCGGTGCTGCTCTCCATCGTCGTCGGCTGGGCGATTTACCGGATGGTGCTCACCAACCGTCACACGCTGTGGTCGCCGCTGCTGTGGTACCGGATCGGCGTGGTGGGCTATCTGGGCGTCGGGTCGCTGGTCACATTGTTCCTGAACGACGAGACGCGGGCGATGCTCGCGACCTTTTTCGATTTCTACCCGCGCGACGTGCTCAAATTCAACATTGTCGTCGCGCTGTTCCATGCGACCGTGCTGGTGTTCGTGGCCGGGATCGTCGGCCCGCTGCGCTCGCGCAGCCTTAGCCGGCATACGCTCAAGTTCATTTCGCCCTGCAACCTGACGACCGAGACGATCGGCTTTACCTTTCTGGGTATCGGCACCGTGATCAACTATCTGCTGATCTATCCGGTGGCGCTGGAAATCATCCAGTTCAACCTGCCCAACGTGATGGTCCAGCTTGGCCAGTTTGCCTATGTCGGCTATTTCCTGGTCGGCTATTGGGCGTTGCAGAATGATCGCCGACGCTGGTTCTGGCTGGTGTTCGCGCTGACCGCAGTCGATTCGATCGTCGGCATCATCCAGCTCAGCAAATATGCCGCGATGTTCCCGGCGCTGATGCTGCCGCTCGCCTATCTCTACCACAAGGTGACGTTCCGGCGGCTGCTGCTGATCGTCGGCATCCTCGTCCCCTATTATTTCGTGGTTGCGGATATCGTGACCGAGGCGCGCGGGCTGGTGACCCGCAGCGAAAGCGGCCGCGCGGTGCTGTCGGAGACGATTCAGGTGCTCAATGCGCGCGCGTCGGGCATCGACCAGACCCGCGTCAACGATCCCGAATATCAGATCGGCTGGGCGCGATTGAGCTATGTCAACGCCGGTTCCTTCGCGATCAGCCTGTACGATCAGGGCATTCCCGGCGACACGCTGCGCGACATCTTCGTCGTGTGGATTCCGCGCATCGTCTATCCCGACAAGCCGATCATCACCGATATCGGCCGCGACTTCACCTTTCGCGCCAACGGCAACTATAATTCATCGACCAGCCCCAGCATCCCGGCCGAGGCATATTGGGCCTATGGCTGGCTGGGCGTCGGCCTGTTTGCGGCTCTGATGGCACCGATTCTGGCTTTGTGGTCGATCTACAATGTCGTCGCGCTGCAGCGGGAGGCGTGGCATCTGCTGCTGGTCGTCGCGCTTGGATTGCGCACCGGGTCGCGCATCGACGGGATGCTGGTGCCCGATATTGTCGGCCCGATCAGCGCGGCGGTGGTGCTGCACCTGATGCTTTATTTCGCCAATCGGCTGCTGCCGCCGCGAACGGACGCCTGATCCGATGTGCGGGATCGCCGGCATGTTCGCGCATCGCGACAGCGCGCTTGCGGTCGCGCCCGAGCGGCTGATCGCGATCAGCGATGCGATGGCGGCGCTCGGGCCGGACGGGGCCGGGCTGTGGATCGATGCCGATGCGCGCGTGGGCCTTGCCCATCGCCGCCTGTCGATCATCGATTTGAGCGATGGCGGTGCGCAGCCGATGCACGATGAAGCGGGGCGCTACAGCCTCGTCTTCAACGGCGAGATCTATAACTACCAGAGCTTGCGTGCCGAGATGGAGGCGCAGGGGCACCGTTTTGTCAGCGGGTCGGACACCGAAGTGCTGCTCGCACTGTTCGCGGCGCACGGACCGGCGATGCTGACGCGGCTGCGCGGCATGTTCGCCTTCGCGATTTGGGACGCGGTTGAGCGCCGACTGACGCTGGCGCGCGACCCCTATGGCATCAAGCCGCTTTATTATGCCGATGCGCAGGGCCGGATCGCCTTTGCGTCGCAGGTGAAGGCGTTGATCGCCGACCCGGCGATCTCGCGCGAGCCCTCGCCTGCCGGACTGACCGGTTTCCATTTGATGGGATCGGTGCCGGAACCCTTCACCATCTATCGCGCGATCCGCGCCGTTCCGGCGGGCAGCTGGATCACGGTCGACGCGCGCGGCGTCGGCGAACCGGTACGCTACGCCTCGGTCGCGCAGGCGATTGCGGACGGACGTGACGGCGGAACCGTCGATGTCGCCGAAGCCCTGCACGACAGCGTGCGGCACCATATGGTCGCCGACGTCGAGGTCGGCGCGTTCCTGTCGGCGGGCGTCGATTCGGGCGCGCTGGTTGGCCTGATGCGTGATTGCGGCGCACAGCGCATCCGCGCCTGTACCCTCGCCTTCCCCGAATTTGCCGGGACCCCTGCCGACGAAGTGCCGGGCGCGGCATCGGTCGCGGCGCTGTACGGCGTCGAGCATCATGTACGGGAAGTCAGCGCCGAAGAGTTTCGCGGCGACCTGCCCGCGATCTTCGCGGCGATGGACCAGCCGTCGATCGACGGCATCAACAGCTGGTTCGTGAGCAAGGCGACCCGCGAGCTGGGGTTGAAGGTCGCGTTGTCGGGCCTGGGTGGCGACGAGCTGCTCGCGGGCTACTCGACCTTCCGCACCATCCCCCAAACGCGCCGCGTGTTCGGGCCGGTGGCGCATCTTCCCGGTGCGGGCAGGGCCAGCCGGGGATTGCTGAAACTGCTCGCCCCCGGGCTGCTCGCGCGCAACCCCAAGCTGGCCGGGCTGCTCGATCTGCCGCGCAGCTGGGCGGGCACCTATCTGCTGCGCCGCGCGGTGCTGTTGCCGTTCGAACTCGACGGGGCGATGGACGCGGGGCTGGCCGCACAGGGCCTTGCCGAGCTTGATCCCGAGGGGCTGATCGCCGCGACCATGACCCCCGATCCGGGCAGCGCCAATGGCCGCGTCGCCGCGCTCGAATCGGGCAATTACATGCGCAACCAGCTGCTACGCGATTCGGACTGGGCCGGCATGGCGCATTCGCTCGAAATCCGCGTGCCGTTGGTCGATTTCACGCTGCTCAAGGCGCTCGCCCCGATCCTGCCGGGCCTGACGCCGGGCGCGGGCAAGGCGATGCTCGCCAACGCGCCCTCCACGCCGCTGCCCGATGCCATCGTCAACAAACCCAAGACCGGCTTCGGCATCCCTGTTACCGGCTGGCTGAAGGGCGCGACCCGCGACATTCGCACCCGCCGATCGGGCCGCGAATGGTCGGGCGAGGCGCTGGCGCGCTATTTCGGCGATCCCGCGCGCCTCGCCGCCTGACCGCGCCGCCGCAATGAAGATCCTCGTTCTCACGCACTATTACCCGCCCGAGGTGAACGCCCCCGCGTCGCGCCTGTCCGAACATGCGCGCGTCTGGGCGCAGGCGGGGCATGACGTCACCGTCGTCACCTGTGTTCCCAACCACCCGACCGGGCGGGCGTATCCCGGCTATCGCAACCGGCTGTGGCAGGAGGAGGAGCGCGACGGGGTCCGCGTGATCCGGCTGTGGACCTGGCTCGCGGCGAATGAAGGCTTTCTGCCGCGTATTTCCAACTACGTGTCCTATTTGCTCTCGGTGCTGCTGTGGATGTGGCGGCTGCCCAAGGCCGATGTCGTCCTGTCCACCTCCCCGCAATTTTTCTGCGGCCTCGCCGGATGGCTGCTCAAGCGCCGCCGCCGCCCTTGGGTGCTGGAGATCCGCGACCTGTGGCCCGAGAGCATCGTCACCGTCGGCGCGATGAAGCGCGGCGCGGCGATCAAGCTGCTCGAGGCGATCGAACGCTTCGCCTATCGCAAGGCCGATCTGGTCGTGTCAGTCACCGACGGATTCGTGCCGCATATCCGCGAACGCCGCGGCGACGGGCCGATCGCGGTGGTCAAGAACGGCGTCGATCTCACCACCTTCACCATGCCCGATGCTGCGGCGGAGACCGCGTTCCGCGCCGCGCACGGGCTGACCGGCAAGTTCGTCGCCGCCTATGTCGGCACGCACGGCATGGCGCATAAGCTGGATACGGTGCTGGAGGCGGCGGAACTGCTGCGCGACCGCAGTGACATCGCCTTCCTGCTGGTCGGTGACGGGGCGGAGCGGGAACGGCTGGTGGCCGAGGTTGCCGCGCGCGGCCTGTCCAACGTCGTGATGCTGGGCCAGCAGCCCAAATCGGCGATGCCCGGCATCTGGGCGGCGAGCGACGCTGCGCTGGTGCTGCTGCGCCGGGTCGACACGTTCAAGACGGTGATCCCGTCCAAGATGTTCGAGGCGATGGCGATGGCCTGCCCGATGATCATGGGCGTCGAGGGCGAGGCCAAGGCGCTGATGGAAGCAGGCGGCGCGGGGATCGCGATCACGCCCGAATCCGCGGCGGAGCTGGCGGCGGCAGTGACGCGGCTTGCCGACGATCCCGCCTTTGCCGCGCAGCTGGGCGATTCGGGCCGCAGCTTCGTCGCGCGTGAGTTCGACCGCCGCGTGCTCGCCGAACGGCTGCTGGGCGAGATGCAGGCGCTGGTGGCGGCGCGATGAGCCGCCTCACCCGTCTGCGCCGCAGCTTCGCCTTTGCCCGGCATGTGCCCATCGGCCAATTGCTCGCGCGCGGGCGGCTGACGCTCCAGCGGCGGCGTTCGTTGAAGAACCCACCCAGGCTCGATGGCTTGGCACCGGACCAGCTCGAACCCGCCCCCACTCCGCCTGCGCCCCGCTTCCTCCCGCGCACTGGACAAGTCGAGCGCACCGCCAATGGCTGGCGCTTCACCTTCCTTGGCCGTGCGGTCGAAATGGGCGAAACGATCA
>JBHYGP010000112.1:0-15677 GCA_051858935.1 Sphingomonas sp. | reverse complement strand
GCCCCGGCGTCGCCAATCAGCTGTGGCGGATGAACCTCCATTATATGGAGTATCTGGAGGGCCTCGAAGCGGAGGCGGGCCTCGACCTGATGCGCCAGTGGATCGCCGCCAACCCGCCGTGGCAGCCGGGCTATTGGCACGACAGCTGGAACAGCTACACGCTCTCGCTGCGCGTTGTAGTGTGGATGCAGCGGATCGCGGCGTGGGGCGTCGACCCCAGCGATCCAGCGCTGACCCCGATCCATGCCAGCCTCGCGCAGCAATTGGCGTTCCTTGAACGCAACCTCGAGCTCGACATTGGCGGCAACCACCTCGTCAAGAATATCAAGGCGCTGAGCTGGGGCGCGGCCTTCTTCTCCGGCACGAGTGCGGAGCGCTGGCGTGCCCGGGCGCTCGACCTGCTCGACAAGGAACTGGCGCGGCAGGTGCTGGCCGATGGCGTGCATTATGAACGCTCGCCCTCCTACCACGCCCAGGTGTTCGCCGACCTGATCGAAACGCGCGACGCGCTCGGCGCGGCGGCCCCGCAAGCCCTCGACCGTGCGCTCGACGGCATGGCGCGCGCGACTGCCTTGCTCGTGCATCCCGATGGCGGCCCGGCCTTGTTCAACGACGCTGGCCTGACCATGGCCTATGCGCCCGCCGAGTGTCTGATCGCCTACTCCGGCTCCACCGGGCGGACAGTCCCCCAGCCTCAGGGTGGCTTCGCGCTCCCGACGGCAGGTTATTTTGGCCTGCACACCCCCCTCCTCACGCTGATCGCCGACCAGGGCCGGATCGGTCCCGACGATTTGCCCGCCCATGCCCATGGCGATGTCGGCAGCATCGAGCTGTCGGTCGCAGGCCAGCGGATGATCGTCGACCAGGGTGTGTTCGAATATGTCCCCGGCAAGCGCCGCGACCAGAGCCGCAGCGCACACCATCACAATGTCCTCGCGATCGACGGGGCAGAGCCGGCCGATTTCTTCGGCGCGTTCCGCTGCGGCCGTCGCCCGCGCGTGTGGGTGAGCGAAGCCGAGGTCCAGCCGGATGCGCTGACGCTGGCGGGCGGCCATGATGGCTATACCCACCTCCCCGGCCGTCCGATCATCACCCGCCGGATCGAGGCGCACGGCGACAGCATCCGCCTGCTCGACCGGATCGAGGGCGCGATTTGGCACCCCGCCACCTGGCGGATGCTGCTCCACCCGGAGTGCGAAGCGACGCTCGACGGCACCACCGCAACGCTGCGTCGGGGCAGCGCGACACTCACAATCCACGCATCGCAGCCGTTACGTCTCGAAGCTGCAACATGGTGGCCCGACATGGGCCGCCAAGAATCGACACAACGTCTGTGCTTGACACTGCCAAGTGGTTGTTTTGAGAGCGACGTCACAATCATGGCCGCGTAGGTCGGGGAAACGGGGCTCAAGTGAAACAGGTCGAACAAAATTATCGCAGCGGCGTGCTGCGCCTGATCGAGGCGCCGGTGCCGCGTTCGGGCCGGGGTCGCAATCTGGTCGCCACGCGCGTCTCGCTGATCAGCGCGGGCACCGAAAAGCAGATTATCGACCTCGCGCGCAGCTCGCTCGCCGGCAAGGCGATGGCGCGGCCCGATCTCGTCCGCAAGACGTTGCAAAAGGTCCGCAACGAAGGGCTGCTGCCCACGGTGCAGAAGGTGTTCGCCAAGCTCGATACCCCGATCCCGCTCGGCTACAGCCTCGCCGGGACGGTGGTTGAAGCCGGCGCGGAAGCGGGCGGATACGCGGTCGGCGACCGCATCGCCTGTGCAGGGGCAGCGGTCGCGAACCACGCTGAATATAACGCCGTGCCCAAGAACCTGTCGGTCCGCATCCCGGCGGGCGTGTGCGATGAGGCGGCGAGCTTCGTCACTTTGGGCGCGATCGCGTTGCAGGGCGTGCGCGTCGCCAATCCGACGCTGGGCGAGCGTGTCGTGGTCATGGGGCTCGGCCTGATCGGCCAGCTCACCGTGCAATTGCTCAAGGCCAATGGCTGCCGCGTGCTCGGCTTCGATCCCAATCCCGGCCGCGCGAAGCTCGCGCTGGAGATGGGCGCGGACGTCGCGGTCAGCGAAGCGCTGGACGAGGCGGTGCGCGGCTTTACCGATGGCTATGGTGCCGACGCGGTGATCGTCACCGCGTCGAGCAAATCCTCGACCCCCCCCAATCAGGCTGCCGAGATCAGCCGGATGAAGGGCCGCGTTGTCATGGTCGGGCTGACCGGCATGGAGATCGACCGCGAGCCCTTCTACAAGCGCGAACTCGATCTGCGCCTGTCGATGTCCTACGGCCCCGGCCGCCACGACCCGGCCTATGAGCTGGAAGGGCATGACTATCCGCTCGCCTATGTCCGCTGGACCGAACAGCGCAACATGCAGGCGTTTCTGGAACTGGTCGCCGAAGGCCGCGTGACCCCGCTCAAGCTGGTCACGCATCGGTTCCCGATTGCGGAGGCGGAAGCGGCCTACAAGCTGATGGACACGGATGAGCCGTTCCTCGCGATCCTGCTGACCTATCCCGAAACCCCCGCGCCGATCGCGCGGTCGATCCCGGTCAATGCTTCGTCCGCCGCGACTGGGCGCGGCACCGCGTTTATCGGTTTCGGCAACTACGCCAAGTCGGTGCTGGTCCCCGCACTCAAGAAAGCGAGCAAGGAGCGGCTGACCACCGTCGTCACTTCGACCGGCTTGTCAGCGCATGACGCCGCGCAGCGCGAGGGGTTCGCCAACGCCGCCACCGATCCGCAGGCGGTGATGGACGATGCCGACACCGATTGCGTGTTCATCGCCACGCGGCACGACAGCCATGCCAGCCTCGCCGCGGCCGCGTTGCGCGCGGGCAAGCATGTCTTCGTCGAAAAGCCGCTGGCGCTCGACCATGAGCAGCTCGCCGATGTCGTGGCAGCGGCAGAGGGCGCGCCGGGCGTGCTGACGGTCGGCTTCAATCGCCGCTTCGCCCCGATGATGATCGCCGCCAAGGCGGCGATCGCCTCACGTGCCGGGCCGATCGCGATGCATTACCGCGTCAATGCCGGGCATGTGCCGGGCGATAGCTGGCTGCACGGCGCACAGGGCGGCGGACGCATCGTGGGTGAGGCGTGTCACTTTGTCGACGCGCTCACCTTCCTCGCCGGTGGCCCGCCGGTCTCGGTCAGCGCCTTCCGGCCGGAGGGGATCGACGATACCGTGTCGGCGGTGCTGCGCTTTGCCGACGGATCGACCGGCACGATCCTCTATTCCTCGCTCGGCGACTCATCGCTGCCCAAGGAATATCTGGAGATTTTCGCGCCCGGCACGGTCGTCCGCCTCGACGATTTCCGCAAGCTGCACATCACCACCGGCGGCAAGACGACCACCCAAAGCGCCTCGGCGCAGGACAAGGGGCAGGCGGGGCTGGTCAAGGCGTTCTACGCCGCTGCCCGCGACGGTGCCGCCGCGCCGATCCCGCTCGATGAGCTGGTCGCGGTGAGCGAAGCGACGCTCGACATCGCCGGGGTGTGATGACCGAAGCCGCGCCCTCGATCACCGCGCTGATCATCTCGTTCAACGAGGAGGTGCATATCGCGCGGTGCATTGAGCGGATTCGTCCGCTGGTGCGGCGCATCGTCGTGGTCGACAGCTTCTCGACCGACCGCACGGTCGAGATCGCGCGGAGCCTGGGCGCGGACGTCTATCAGAACCCGTTCACGACGCATGGCGCGCAGGTGCAATGGGGTGCCGACAACACCGGGATCGATACCGACTGGATCCTGCGCATGGATTGCGACGAGTATCTTGAGGCCGGTCTGCTCGACGCGCTGCGCACCCGCACGCCCAGCCTGCCCGACGATGTGTCGGCGCTCGACCTCAAGCTAAAAGTGCTGTTTCGCGGCAAGTTCATCCGCTGGGGCGGCTATTACCGCACCTGGCTGACCCGTATGTGGCGGCCGGGCCGCGCGCGGATGGAAAGCCGCTGGATGGACGAGAAGCTACTGATCGACAACGGGCGGGTGGAAAAGGTCACCGGCGGCGATCTGGTTGACGAGAATCTGCGCGACATCGGCTGGTGGACCGACAAGCATAACCGCTATGCGACGCTGCAGATGATCGACTTCGTGCTGCGCGAACAGGGCGTGGTGCGCGACCATGATGAGCCGGGCGCGGTCACCCCGGCGGCGAAGTTCAAGCGCTTCCTGCGCCATACGGTGTATGGCGGCGCGCCGCTCTACCTGCGCGCGGTGCTTTATTTCGTGCAGCGCTATGTCCTGCGGCTCGGCTTTCTCGACGGGCGGCGCGGGTTCGTGTGGCATTCGCTGCACGGCTTCTGGTTTTTCATGCTGATGGACGCAAAGATCGATGAGGCGCGGATGCAGATCGCCGCGCACGGGATCGACAGCTTCCCCGCCTATTTGAAGTCCCGCTACGGCATCAATTTCGCGCTCCCCGCGGCATGAGCACGCGCCCGACGATCCTGATCCTGATCGGCGCGTTCTGGCCGGGGCATGAGGCTACGGGTCCGAATCTCAGCATCAAGGCGCTGTGCGAGACGTTGGGCGACCGGTTCGATTTTCGCATCGTCGCGCGCGATCGGGCGTTCGGCGCAGCAGAGCCACTGGTCGAGGCGGGGCGCTGGCACGATCTGGGCTATGCGCAGGCGCATTATCTGCCCGTCGGACGCACCGGGGCGCAGGGATTGGCCAAGCTGCTGCGCGAAACGCCGCACGAAATCCTGTTGCTCAACGGCTTTTTCGACCGCGAGTTCACCATTCCCGCGCTGATCGCCCGCCGCTTCGGGCGCGGATCGCGCGCGCAGGTCATTCTGTCCCCGCGCGGCGAGTTTTCCGGCGGGGCGCTGGGCCTGAAGGGCGGGCGCAAGGCGGCGTATCGCCAGCTCGTCACGCTCGCCGGGCTGATGCGCGGGGTGACCTTCCACGTCACCAGCGAGGCCGAGCGGAGCGATGTCCGCGCCGCCTTTCCCGCGCACCGCATCGAGCTGATCGGCAATGCCCGCCCGGCCTTCCCGCTCCCGACCCACCGCCCGCGCGGCGCAGGCGAACCATTTCGCGCCGCGTTTCTCGGGCGCATCTCCCCGGTCAAGGGGCTGGACGTCGCGCTCGAAACACTGGCGCAGGTCCGCGCGCCGGTCGCCTATTCGATCTACGGCCCGATCAGCGACCCCGCCCACTGGGCGCGCTGCCGCGAGCTGATCGCCGCGCTCCCCCCGCACATCACCGCCGAACATCGCGGCGAGCTCGCCAATGCCGAAGTCGCCGAGGCAATGGCCGGGCAGGATCTGATGTTCCTGCCCTCCCGCAGCGAGAATTTCGGCCATGCGATCTTCGAATCGCTGTGTTCGGGCACGCCGGTGCTGATCGGGACCGAGACGCCGTGGCGCAACCTCGCCGCCGATCATGCCGGGTTCGACCTGCCGCTCGAAGATCACGCAGCTTTGGCCGGCGCAATCGATACGCTCGCGCAACTGCCCGCCGCAGAGCTGGCGGCATGGCGGCACGGCGCCCGCGCGCGCGCCGAAGCCTTCCTCGCCGGCAATGAAGCTGCGGCCGAGATGACCGCGCTGTTCCAGGAGCTGGCCGCCTGTGACGCTTGACCTTTCCACACCCGTCTGCAATCCGCCGCGCGAGCTTCCGCACGCATGAGCCGAAGGTCAGGGGGACCAGCATTGACCGGAACGACACCCCAGGGCGAGCTGCACCCGGGCGTCGCCGCGCGCGCCGTGCGTGCGTTGCGCGGCCTGCGCCATCTGCGCGGCTGGGGATCGCTGGCCAACTGCCTTGCCGGTCCGACGGGCAACTTCCGCGTTGCCAATGACGGGGTGTGGGTCGAGGGCGAACTCAACTCCTTCGTCGAGCGTCAGGCCTATCTGTTCGGCGGATACGAACGCGACGAGATCGCTGCCTTCCTCTCGCGCATCCCCGCCAATCGCCGCCGCACGATCCTCGACATCGGCGCCAATGTCGGCACGCACGCGCTGCAATTTTCGCGCGCCTTTGATCAGGTGCACAGCTTCGAGCCTAACCCGCTGGTGTTCGGCCGGCTCCAGCGCAACCTCGCGCTGAACAACGCAGCCAACGTCACCCCGCACCAGCTCGGCCTGGGCGCAGAGCCGGGCAGCTTTCAGCTCTATTCGCCCGCTGGCGACAATGGCGGCCTCGGCACGCTCGTCACCACCGACCAGTATGACGCCCCGCTCGAAGCCGTCGCGACGGTGCAGGTCGAACAGGGCGATGCGCTGCTCGCCCGGCTGAATGTCGGCCCGGTCGATGCGATCAAGTGCGACGTGCAGGGCTTCGAGATTTCGGTGCTGCAGGGCTTGCAGGAAACCATCCGCCGCGACCGCCCGGTGCTGTGGATCGAACTCGGCGGCGGCGCTCGGATCGCGGCGGAGGAGGCGGCGCAGATCGTCGCGCTCGTCCCCGAACGCTCGCGCTTCTACCGTATCGCTGGAGTCCGGCACGGCGCGACCCATGGCATCGCGCTGCACGAAGCTGCGCCCGAGGCGCTGATGGGAGGCGATTACGTGATCGTGCCGGAACCCGCATGACGTCCTTACGCACCCGCATCAACCGCATCGTCGGCCCGATCCTCGCCAACCGCTACACCGGCATCGTCGCCGCCAAGCTGTTGCGCGACCGCATCCCGCATCGCGGGCTGACTATCGACACCAGCGACCCGGTGGTGACGCCGGAGATCAAGGCCGCGCTGCTGCTCGGCGGCTATGAGAGCGGCGAGTATCGCTTCGTCCAGCGGCACCTGCCGCGCGACGTGGACGTGGTCGAATTGGGCGGGAGCCTGGGCGTGATCAGCTGCACCACGCGCCGCGCCATCGCGCCGGAGCGCCGCATGGTGATCGTCGAGGCCGACCCGCGCCTCGCCAAATCGCTGCGCCGCAACCTCGCGCTCAACGGGTGCGAGACCAACACCACCGTCGCCGAGGTCGCGATCAGCTATGGCGGCGGCGACACCGTCGCGTTCGCGATGGGTGAAAGCTCGGTCTCCGGCCGCATCGCCAGCGAGGCGCCGGACCTCCAGACCGTTCAGGTGCCCGCGCGCACTTTGTCGGGCCTGCTCGACGAACATGGCATCACCGATTTCGCGCTGATCAGCGATATCGAGGGGGTCGAGTGGCAGATATTGCGCCACGACCTCGACGCGCTCGCCCGCGCGCGGATCATCATCATGGAAACCCATGACAGCCGCGAATATGGCACGCACCAGCAGCTGGTCGCGACCCTGCTCGACAGCGGCCGCTTCCGCCTGATCGACAGCCACGGCCCGGTGGTCGCGCTGCAGCCGGTGACGCCGCATGGCTAAGGCGCGGCTGGCGATCGTGGTCACGCACCCGATCCAGCATTTCGTCCCCTTCTACCGTGCGCTTGCCGCGCGCGACGATCTCGACGTCCATCTGATCTTCGGCGCGCCGGTCGGGGTTCAGGCCTATTTCGACGAGGAAATGAACGCCGAGATTTCCTGGAACATGGAAATGCTCGGCGGCTATTCGCACGAGTTCCTCGAGGACGCCCGCCCCGGCCAGCAGCCCAGCCCAAGCTGGCCGAGCAGCCCCAAGGTCGCCGAGCGGCTGGCGGCGTTCAAGCCCGACGCGGTGCTGCTCTATGGCTATAACCAGGCCAATGTCCGCCGCGCCTTGTGGTGGTGCGGACGCAACCGCGTGCCGGCGATGATCATCTCCGACAGCGAATTGCTGCAAGAGCGCGGCGGTATCAAGCAGGCGGTCAAGGCGCTGCTGGTGCGCCTCGTCTATTCGCGCATCTCCGCCTTCCTCTCGGTCGGCGACCGCAACGAGGACTATTATCGGAAGTTCGGCGCGCCTGCCGACCGCATCTTCCGATCGCCCTTCACCATCGATGAAGAAACCTATCGCGCCGCCCGCGCCAACCGCGCGACGCTGCGGGCACAGGTGCGCGCCGAATTCGGCATTCCCGAGGACGAGATGCTGGCGCTGTTCGTCGGCAAGCTGTCGGCGCGCAAGCGGCCGCAGGATCTGATCGACGCGCTCGCCCGCTTCCATGCGGGGCATGGCATCGGCGCGCTGTTCGCGGGCAATGGCGAGTTGTACGAGGAGCTGAAGGCTCGCGCTGCCGCCGAGAATCTCCCCGCACGCTTTGCCGGCTTCGTCAATGTCGACCGCCTGCCGGCGCTCTATGCCGCCGCCGATGTGCTGGTGCACCCCTCGCAAGCCGACCCGCACCCGCTGATCACATCGGAAGGCGCGTGCATGGGCCTGCCGATGATCTATAGCGACCGCATCGGCGCGGTCGGCCCGACCGACATTGCGCGCGACGGCGAGAATGTGATCGTCTATCCGTGCGGCGACACCGCGGCGCTGGCCGAGGCGCTGGCGATCCTCGCCGCCGATCCAGCGCAGCGCGCGGCGATGGCGCAGCGCTCGCTCGAGATTTTCGACGAACTCGACATGCGCCGCAGCGTGGGCGGCGTGATGGCGGCGCTTGATGCCGTCCGCCGCTGATCCCCGCCGCCCGATCCGCGCCGTCATGGCGACGGAATTCTGGCACGGCTCGACCGGCCGCGCGCTGGCGCAGGGGCTGCGCCATGAAGGCTGGGATGTCGCCGAGGTCGATCTGGGGTCCTATCTCGGCCGCGCCCACGGCCTGATCCACCGCATCGCCAACCGCCTGCTCACCGGCCACGGCATTGCGGCGTATAACCGCGAAATTCTCGACCACGCCGCCCGGGTCGATGCGGAGCTGCTGGTCACGGTGAAGGGCAGCTACATCACCGCCGATACGCTCGCGACGCTGCAGGCGCGCGGCGTGCGCACGGTCAATTTCTACCCCGATGTCGCCTATAACCACGACGGCTCGTCGCCCGAGGCCTATGCCCGCTACGACCAGATCGTCACGACCAAGAGCTATCATCTCGACTATCTGCGCGACACCTATGGCGCGGATCGCACCGGCTTCGTCCATCACGGCTATGCGCCGCTGGTCCATGCCAGGCGGCATCACGGCGAAGTTCCCTATCGCTGGGACATTTCGCACATCGGCAATTTCTCGCCGTACAAGTTCGACTATATGCTCGCGGTCGCTCAGGCGTTTCCCGACCGGAAGATCGCGGTGATCGGCAATGGCTGGGCCGGCCCGGCACAGGGGACCGCGCTTGCCCCCCATGTCCTCGGTTATCCGCTGGTGGGCGACTATTTCGCCCGCGCGATCGAGGAAAGCCGCATCAACGTGGCGATGCACCACGGCCCGGTCCCGCCCGACGGGTGGCAGGACGTGACCTCGACCCGCACCTTCGAGATCCCCGCCTCGGGCGGCTTCATGCTGCATATCGACAATGACGAGGTGCGCTCGCTGTTCGTGCCGGGCGAGGAGATCGACCTGTTCGCTGATGCTGCATCGCTGTGCGAGCGGATCGGCCATTACCTCACCCACGAAGACGGCCGCCGCAGGATCGCCATGGCGGGTCATGCGCGCTGCGTCCCGGCCTACCGCCGCGACGCGGGCGCCCGCGACCTCGCCGCGCTGCTGGCCGCGGGCGGCGTCGTGCGGGGCACGGCATGAGCCGCCTGGCGTGGCTGCGCGCGCGGCTCACGCCCTCCTATCTGCTCGGGGGCAGCCCGGTCGCGACCTGGCTGCGCGGCGCGGGGTGGATCTTCGGATCGTCGATGGTCGAGCGCGCAGCGGCACTCGTCCAGACGATCCTGATCGCCCGTGCGATCGGTGCCGACGATTATGGCCGCTACGCGCTGCTGCTCAGCACCATCGCGCTCGCCTCGCCGATCGCTTCGCTGCAACTGCCCTATTCGGTCATCTCGATCGTCTCGCGCTTTTCGGAGCGCGATCCCGCGCGTGCCGGGGCCGTGATGCTGCTCGCCGACCGGCTGACCTGGGGCCTCACCCTCGCTTTCCTTGCGCTCTGCCTGCTGTGGCCGGCCGGTCTGTCCGACTGGCTGCTCGGCGAAAGCCAACATGGCTGGGCGGTGATCTTCAGCGGCATCATCCTGCTCACCTCGGTCCAGGCGGGGCTCAGCGACGCGCTGCTGCAGGCGAAGCGGGAGTTCCGCGTCCTCGCGCTCGCCCGGTCATGGACCGCGGGCGCAGCCTTCGCGCTGCTCGTCCCCGTCGCGCTGTTCGCGCCCAGCCTCAACTATGTGATGGCGGCGGTCGCAGCGGCGAATGTCCTGCGCTTGCTAGCGGTCGCGATCCCCGCGCGCAGCCACCGCCGGGCGCTGACCGGCGGCGTCCATATGCGGGCGGCCTTCACGCATGCCAGCGTCATCTTCGCCTTTTCGGTCCCCAGCGGGCTGTTGTCGGTGGTTCAGGGCGGTGCGGCGTGGCTCGGCAACTATGTCCTGTCGCGCTCGCCCGCCGGCTTCACCGATCTCGCGATCATCAACACCGGGGTGCAGTGGCGCCTGCCCGTGCTGATGGTGATGGGATCGCTCGCCTCGGCGATCCTGCCGATGCTGGGCGCGTCGATCGGCAAGGCAAAGCATGGCGAAGTCCAGCGGCTGCAGCGCTATAATATGGTCGTCAATCTCGGCCTTGCGACGCTGTTCAGCGGGGTGGTGATCGTCGCCTCACCGCTGATCCTCGCGCTCTATGGCGAGAGCTTCCGGGGCAATAGCTACCTGTTCGCGCTGATCGTCATCGCGCTGATCCCGACCGTCTATTGCAACGTGCATCAGCAATTGCTGGTCGCGCGCGGGACGATGTGGACGCAGCTGTGGCTGTTCGCGCCCTATGGTCTGGTCGTGGTCGGCGGCACCTGGTGGTTCGCCAGCAGCCTCACGGGCGAAATTCTGGCCTATATCCAACTCGCTGGTTGGATGGTAACGGCCATCGCGATCGGGGTCTGGGTCCGAATCGACCGGCGCGTGCCGGTGGAATCGCCGGACGCGCCATCAGTTTGAGGCAGCTCTAGCGCCTTGCCGCCTTTGAGGAACGGGAAGCATGTGCGGAATTCTGGGTTGGGTCGGCAAGCGACCGCTGGAAGTCGAGCGCTATCGCGCTGCACTCGACAGAATCGCGCATCGCGGGCCTGACGGATCGGGCGACTGGACCGATGCCGAGGCGGGCGTGTGGTTCGGCCATCGCCGCCTGTCGATCATCGATTTGAGCGATGGCGGTGCGCAGCCGATGCACTCCGCCGATGGCCGCTACGTCATGATCTTCAATGGCGAGATCTATAATTATGTCGAGCTGCGGCAGGAGCTGATCGCGCTTGGCGCCAGCTTCACCTCGCACAGCGACAGCGAAGTGATCATTGAGGGGTATCGCGTCTGGGGCCGCAAGGTCGTCGACCGGCTGAACGGCATGTTCGCGTTCATGATCCTCGACCGCACAACGCGCACGATGTTCGGCGCGCGCGACCGCTATGGCGAAAAGCCGCTGCTGTTCGCGCGTGGCGACGGCTTCTTCGCGTTCGGGTCGGAATACAAGGCGCTGCTCAGCCTGCCCGGCATCGGGCGGGGGTATGACGATTTCCGCGTGCTGCGCGCGGCGGTGAACCCGAGCAAGGGGCTCGACGCGGATCGCCAGACGGCGTTCGATGCGATCGAGCAGTTGCTGCCGGGCGAGGCGATCGCGTTCGACCTGGGCGACCTGAAGCCCGAAATCTGGCGCTATTACGCCCCGCGCTATGACGCGAGCCGGGCCTCGGCGAAGGACGCCGATGTCTTTGCCGAGTTTCGCGAGCTGCTGACCGATTCGGTGCGCATTCGCCTGCGCAGCGACGTGCCGGTGGGGTCGTGCCTGTCGGGCGGGCTCGATTCGAGCGCGATCGTGTGCATCGCGCGCCAGCTGGTCGGCGCGGATGCCGAATACAACACCTTCACCGGCCATTTCCCCGGCACCCCGGCGGACGAATATCACTTTGCCAAGGTCGTGATCGACGCGACCAAGGTGAAGAGCCATCTGGTCGAGCCGACCGTGGATCGCCTGATCGACGATCTGCCCGACTTTATCTGGCACAATGAGCTGCCAACCGGCGGGTCGAGCCAGTTCGCGCAATGGTGCGTGTTTCACCTCGCCAAGCAGCATAATGTCACCGTGCTGCTCGACGGCCAGGGGGCTGACGAGCTGCTCGGCGGCTATGAAACCTATTTCGCGCTCTATCTCGACAGTTTGCGCGAAACCGGGGACCGCGCGCGGCTCGACGCGGAAATGCCGCAAATCGAGGCGCGCTATCCCGGCGTGCTGACCCCGCCGTCGCGCGCGATGCGCGACCGGCTGCCGTTCCGCCTGCGGCACATGCTCGCCAACCGCCTCGGCAAGGGGTCGAGCGTGCTCTACGCGATCGAACCGGGCGTGGCGCAGAAGATCATGGCGCAGGACGCGCGCACCCGTCAGGACGACTTCCACCCGCTCGCCAGCGCGCTGGCCGAGGATAGTTTCGGCGGCTTCCTCACAACGTTGCTGCGCTATGGCGACCGCAATTCGATGGCGCATTCGCGGGAAGTGCGACTGCCCTTCTGCGACCATCGCCTCGCCGATTTCGCGCTGTCGCTGCCCCCGCATCTGCTGATGGGCGAAGTGCAGACCAAGCGCGTGCTGCGCGAGAGCATGCGCGGCGTGCTGCCCGAGGAAATCCGCGCGCGCTGGCGCAAACAGGGGTTCAACCCGCCGCAGGATCTGTGGTTCAAGTCGCCCCGGCTTCAGACCATGGTCCGCGATCTGTTCGCGTCGCAGAGCTTCCGCCAGTCGCCCTATTGGCAGGCGGGCTATTGGGACAAGATCCTCGACCGCGCGGTCGCCGGCGAGGCGGGCCTCGGCTGGATCCTGTGGCAGCCCTTCATCATCGAAAGCTGGCGCCGCGAATTCTTCGACCGGCTCGACAGTGCGGCGCCCGCCTCATCCCTTCGTACGGCTGCGTAACCCAAGCCGTTCTCCACCGCGTTTCCACCCCTCGCAGACCGCAAGGTTCTCTTCATGCTGAATGCCAAATCGCGCCATCATCTGCTCCAGCGCATCTTCTGGAACCCGGTGGGCGCACCTTTTGCCCGCGCCTTCATCCGGTTCAGCCGCAAGTTCGACGTGGTCGTGCGCAATTACTCGCTCAACGGCGAGACCAATGGCGAGCGCTGGCTGCTGACGCTGATGGACGATGCTCCGACGATCATCGACGTGGGCTTCCATGACGGCGCCTCGACCGCCGAGATGCTGAAGGCGCGGCCGCAGGGCAAGGTCGTCGGCTTCGATCCCTCGCGCTTCGCCGCCGAGCGCTATGCCGCCGATTTTGCGCAGGACAGCCGCGTGACCTTCGTCAATCAGGGCCTTGCTGCCGAGCCGGGCGAGCTTGAGTTCCACGATTACGAAAACATGTGCAACAGCCTTGCCCCGCGCAAGGAGCTGCCGGGCGAAGTGCCGACCACCTACAAGGTGCCGATCACCACGCTCGATGCCTGGTGCGCGGAGAACGGAATCGACCACGTCAACTTCATGAAGATCGATGCCGAGGGCTATGACCTCCACGTCCTCGAAGGCGCGAAGCAGTTGCTCGAGGATCAGAAGGTCGACATCTTCATGTTCGAATTCGCCAGCGGCTGGACCGCGTCGAAACGCTATCTGTGGGAGGTCGACGAATATTTCGCGCCGCTCCCCTACAAGCTCTATCACCTGTTCAACGGCTTCCTGACGCCGCTGACCTACAATGTCGAACTGGACTCGTGCACGACGCGCTACGCCATGTATGTCGGCGTCAGCGACCAGCGGATGGCGCGCGGCGACATTCCCGTGCGCGACTACGGGCTCTGATCGTCATGGGTCTCGAACACGCCGTCATTGCGCTGGCCACCGCGCTTCCGCGCGGCGGGCACAGTCTCATCAAGCTGCTGCGCCCCGTGCTGCCGGGCCTGCGTCACTATCCGGCCAAGTTGAAGTCAAGCACGATGACGCTGCGCGGCGATCTCGGGCTCAACGTCTTCTACCCGCTCGCCGTCTATGGCTATTACACGCACCAGACGGTCGAGGACGACGTCATCGCCTGGGTCGCCCGTGACGCACGGGTGATCGCCGATGTCGGCGGCAATATCGGCTATATCACCGCGCTGATGGCGACCGCCGCACCGAGCGCGAAGATCGTCACGTTCGAACCGCTCCCGCTCTGCCAGCCCTATCTGGCGCAGGTCGCTGCGCATTATCCGGGCGTGTCGATCGTCGCCAAGGCACTTGGCGCGGAGCCGGGCACCGCCGAATTCAGCCTGCGCGCGCAGGTCGACCGCTCGTCCTTCTCGGGCAGCGGCGACACCAATGCCGAACTGCTGCAGGTGCCGGTGACCACACTCGACATCGAGATGGCCGGGCAGGATGTCGACCTGATCAAGATCGACGTCGAAGGGTTTGAGGATGTCGTCCTTGCCGGCGCACACGAAACCGTCGCGCGCTGCCGCCCGTTCGTGGTGTTCGAAGCGTATGAACTCGACGTGCTGCGCCGCGTGCTCGCCTTCTTCGACAAGGTCGGCGGCGACTATGCCATCTACCGCATCGCCGAAAATGGCGCGCTACGTCTGCTCGCCGACCATGAGCGGCAGGACGACGAGACCTGCAACTTCGTCGCCTGGCCGCCGCACCGCCCGCTGCCCGAGGGCCTGCGCGTCCCCGCCAGCTACCCCCGCCCCTGAGGCCAAACATGCGCTGCATCTTCGTGTCCGACATGTCCCCGGCGCTGGGGCATGTCTATGGCTTGCGGGTGATCTCGCTCGCCCGCGCGATGGCGGCGCGGGGGCATCAGATATTGGTGATCGCTCCGGTCGCCGACCCGACCTCGCCCGGTGAGACTGCGCAGAGCATCGCCGCCAAGATCGCTGCGCATGACTGGTCCACCCCGCTGCTGATCGAGCTGGCACCGCGCGACTATCCGCTGCTGCGACTTCAGCGCTCGCAAACCGCCCCCGGCCTGCTCCGCCGCCTCGCCACCGCCTGGCTGATCGCGGTCGAGGGCGGGGTGCATGGCGACTGGGTTGCGGCCGTCCGCGCCGCGCACCCGGCGATCCTCAAGGCGTTCACGCCCGATATCGTCTGGGCCAATTTCGGCAACTTGAGCAACCTGGTGGTCGGCCAGCAGCTGGCGCGCGCGGCGGGCGTGCCGTGGACGATCGACTTCAAGGATAACTTCGCCAATTACGTCCCCGGCGGCCTGCACGGCGTGCTGCAACGCCGCTTCGCCGACGCGTCCGCCTTCACCAGCAATGCCGAGCTGCACGCCGGCATCGCCGCGCGCTGGTTCGCCCAGCCGCATCAGGTGATCTACTCCAGCATCGCCCCGGCGATGGTCGCCGCGCCCGACAGCCGCCCGCGCCGCGACAAGTTCCTCGTGACGCTGATCGGCAGCACCTATGCCGACGATTTCCTCGAACGCTTCATGTCGGGCTTCGCGCGCTGGGTGAAGGCAGGCGGGGCCGAGCGGCGCGACGCCACGTTGTTCCACTATGCCGGTGCCGCCGAGAACAATGTCCGCGCCGCGATCGGCCGCGCCGGGCTGGACTGCGTCGCGACGGTCGAGCGCAATGTGCCGCACGACCGATTGGCGAGGCTGTGCCACGATGCGGCGGTCAATTGCTATATCTGGGCGACCTTCGGCTTCCACCACAAGGCGCTGGAGCTGATGGCGTGCCGCCGCCCGCTGATCACCTTCCCCGGCGAACATCCCGAAACCTTCGTCCTCGCCGAGCGCGTGCGCGGCGACCTGCGCACCTGCA
>JBHYGP010000111.1:0-5494 GCA_051858935.1 Sphingomonas sp. | reverse complement strand
GCCAGCTGCCGATTCGCGGATTTCGGATTGCCTTTGGCTTGTTCTGCCTGCTCGCGGGCGTGATCGTCGGCGCAGCAGCGCTGAGACTCATTTAGGCTGTCAATCACCCTCATTGGGCAATTGCGTCAGCGAATGCGGACCCCAAATGGGTATGAGTCGTTCCACATCCGACTCAACCAATAGCGAGGGACCCCGACCATGGCCGATACCGACGCCGCGCTGAAGACGCCGACCGATCTTGCCCGCAACGATACCAAGAGCGTGGCGGACGCACTGAACGGCATTTTGGCGGACAGCTTTGCGCTGTACCTCAAGACCAAGAATTTCCACTGGCACGTGTCCGGCCCGCATTTTCGCGATTATCACCTGATGCTCGACGATCAGGCGGCGCAGATTCTGGCGACCACCGACGTGATCGCGGAGCGCGTGCGCAAGACCGGCAACACGACGCTGCGCTCGATCGGCGACATCGCGCGCCGCCAGACGATCGAGGACAATGACGCCGAGTTCGTCAGCGCGACCGACATGCTGATCGAGCTGCGCGAGGATAATCTCAAGCTGGTCGAGAAGCTGCGCGAGGCGAAGGAGATCGTCGACGAGGCCAAGGACAATGCGACCAGCGGCGTGCTCGACGACTGGACCGACCAGGCCGAGGAACGCGCCTGGTTCCTGTTCGAGAGCAGCAGGAAGGGGTGAGTGCGTCACGAGCCGGGCCGCATCGCGGTCCGGCCGACTAGCCCGGTTGTAAGAGTTGGCGCACCCAAGAGGATTCGAACCTCTGGCCTCTGCCTTCGGAGGGCAGCGCTCTATCCAGCTGAGCTATGGGTGCGTGGCGAACGCGCCTAGCAAAGCGCGATGCGGTGCGCCAGCCTAAACGGTTGCGCGTTTCGACTTCGGCGCGGGGGTTTTGAGCTTGAACGCGCACAGATCGACGACCGGACAGCGCCAGCATTCGGGGGTGCGCGCCTTGCAGATGTAGCGGCCGTGCAGGATCAGCCAGTGGTGTGCGTGGAGCCGGAACGGCTGGGGGACGTTCCTTTCCAGCTTCTTCTCGACCGCGAGCGGGGTTTTGCCCGGCGCAAGGCCGGTGCGGTTGCCGAGGCGGAAGAGGTGCGTGTCGACCGCGAAGGTTTCGTGGCCGAAGGCAACGTTCATCACGACATTGGCTGTCTTGCGCCCGACGCCGGGGAGGCGTTCGAGCGCGTCGCGGTCCTCCGGCACCTGGCTGCCATGCTGTGCGATCAGCGCTTCGCTGAGCGCGATGACGTTCTTGGCCTTGCTGTTGAACAGGCCGATCGTCTTGATGTGCTGCTTGAGGCCGTCCTCGCCCAGCGCGACCATCTTTTCGGGGGTGTCGGCCTCGGCGAACAGGCGGCGAGTGGCCTTGTTCACCCCGGCATCGGTCGCCTGTGCCGAGAGGACCACGGCGACGAGCAAGGTATAGTCGTTGACCGATTCGAGTTCGGTTTCGGGATGCGGATTGGCCGATGCCAGCCGCTCAAAGAACGCGAATATGTCGGCCTTTTTCAAAGCCCCAGCACCGAATCCATCGTGTAGCGCCCGGCGGGCTGGCCGGCGAGCCAGAGGGCCGCGCGCACTGCGCCACGCGCGAAGATCGCGCGGTCCTGGGCATAATGCGCCAGCTCGATCCGCTCGCCTTCGGTCGCAAGCATGACATTGTGATCGCCGACGATGCTGCCGCCGCGCAGCGAGGCGAAGCCGATCGTCCCCTCCGCGCGCGCGCCCGACAGGCCGGCACGGTCGGCGACGCGGACTTCGCCCAGCGACACGCCGCGCCCGGCGGCGGCGGCTTCGCCCAGCATCAAAGCGGTGCCCGAAGGTGCGTCGAGCTTGTGGCGGTGATGCGCCTCGACGATCTCGATATCCCAGTCGGGGCCGAGCCGGGTGGCGGCTTCGCGGACCAGCCGGGTGAGCAGCACGACACCGAGCGAGGTGTTGCCGGTCTGAAGCACCGCGATGTCGCGCGCGGCATCGTCGATTGCGGCGTGGTCGGCAGCGGTGAGGCCGGTGGTGCCGATCACGATCGGCGTCCCCGCGTCGCGCGCCGCGGCGAGATGCGCGGCGAGCGCCGCAGGGGTGGAGAAATCGACCAGCGCATCGGCGGCGCGCGCCAGCTCCGCCGGATCGTCGCCGGCATCGGCGCCGCCCGCGAGGCGCACGCCCTGAACCGCCATGATGTCGCGGATCGCCACGCCCATCCGGCCGAGGCTGCCATAGATGCCGATGCTGGTCATGGGTCGTGCTTGGCGGCGGAAGGCCGCGACTGCAACAGAGGAATTGTCGCGCGCCCTGCCCTGCCCGATTTCCGCTTGCGGTGCTGGCGGTTGGCGGCGAAGCATTGGGGATGTTCGTTCGCGCCATCGCCCTTGCCGCCGTCCTACTCTCCCCCGCCGCCGCGTCGCCGGACCAGTTGTTCGAGGATGTCCGCATCCTTGCCGCCGACGACATGGCCGGGCGACTGGTCGGCACGCCGGGATCGGCGAAGGCGCGCGCCTATCTGGTCGGGCGGATGCAGGGAATCGGGATCGAGCCGTTCTGCGAGACGTATGAGCAGCCCTTCACGGCGCGACACAAGGATCAGACGCTCAATGGCGTCAATCTGGTCGGGCGGATTCGCGGGACCGGGAGCAGCGACCGGGTGCTGGTGATCGGCGCGCATTACGACCATTTCGGAGTGCGGGGCGGCACGGTGCTGAACGGTGCGGACGACAATGCGTCGGGGGTCGCGACCTTGCTGGCGATCGCTGCGGACTTTGCCCGCGAACGGCCCGCCCATGACGTGATCTTCGCGCTGTGGGATGCCGAGGAACAGGGGATGTACGGCGCGCACGCGTTCGTCGAAAAGCCACCGGTGTCGCTGGGGCGGATCGCGCTGAACCTCAATCTCGACATGATGAGTCGCAGCGACAAGGGCGAATTGTGGGTTGCGGGGGCGCACCACTATCCGTTTATGCGCGCGCGGTTCGAGGCGCTGGCGCGTGATGCGCCGGTGACGCTGAAGATCGGGCATGACGGGCCGCCATGGAAGGGCAGCGACGACTGGACCGCGGGGTCGGACCATTATGCCTTTCACCGCCGCGGCATTCCGTTCGCGTATATGGGGGTCGAGGATTATCCCGATTACCACCAGCCCGGCGACGATTTCGACACGATCCCCAAGGACTTTTTCGCGCGCTCGGCGGCGACGGCGCTGCACGCGGCGCGTCTGTTCGATGCCGAGCTGGACGGGATCGCCAAGGAGGCCGGGCGGGCGAAGTAAGGCGTCTCGCCGTCCAACTGCCCTGCCGGACATAAAAAAGGCAAGGCTTGCGGCCTCGCCTTTTTCATGTCCGCAGTCGAAACTGCCCGATCAATTGCCCGGAGGCGGCGGCGCGCCGCCCGGCGCGCCACCGGGTGCACCACCCATCTGCTGCTGCATCATCTGCTGATAGACACTCATCGGCAGGAATTCGAGCAGCTCGACCTCGAAGATCAGCAGCGAATCGGCGGGAATGACGTCGCGCCCGCTGCGCGGATCCTTCTTCGCCTCGCTGCCATAGCCCAGCTCCGGCTTGATCCAGATGCGGTACTTGCCGCCCTTCTTCATCAGCTTGAGCGCTTCGGTGAAGCCGGGGATCATGCCGGCGACGGGCAGCGGGGTCGGCTGCTGGCTGGCGTCGAATTCCTCGCCGTTGCGCAGCGTGCCCTTGTAGTTGACCAGCGCGACGTCGCTGTCGGTCGGGCTGGCGCCGGTGCCTTCGGTGATCGTCTGGATCTGCAGGCCCGACGCGGTCTCGATCACCCCGGCATTGCCCTTGTTCGACGCGAGGAAGGTCGCGTTGTCCGCGCGCTCGACGACGACCTTTTCGGTTCCGACCCAGGCGAGCGCCACCGCGCCCGCGATCGCCACGACGATCCCGATCCAGATCCAGACGAGATAGCTGCGCTTGGTCGGCGGAATCGGCACGGCGGTGACGGACGACATGAGTCAGCTATCCTGCTGGGGCCGGCCCGCGGCGCGGCGAACGATCACAAACGTCATGCCGTCGGCCCGCATTGCGCGCCGACAGCGAATCGGGCCTTAACGGGCGCCGTCGCGCTCCATGCGCTTGCGCTCGAGCTTGCGCGCACGGCGGACCGCAGCGGCACGCTCACGGGCGCGCTTTTCGCTGGGCTTTTCGTAGTGACGGCGCAGCTTCATCTCGCGATAGACGCCCTCACGCTGCAGCTTCTTCTTGAGCGCCCGCAGCGCCTGGTCGACATTATTGTCGCGAACGATGATTTGCATAAGTCCGTCTCAACTCCAGAATCTTATTCAACAGAACAGGGATCGCCGAAGCTTATGCCCCGGGCGTTGGGACGCGCCACTAGCAAAGGGTTGGGCAAAAGACAAGGTGAACGCGCCGGGATTCGACGCCCGGCCCGAGATTCTCCACGACCGCCGCCTGACCAACCCCGAATGCCGCGCAATTACCGCATGACGGGGACAGGCGCATGCGGTAACCTTTCCCATGATGCGCCAGTTTCTTATTCGTTCGCAACGCCTTACGGCAGCCGTCACAACCCTCGCCCTGCTCTCCGCCTGTGGCGGCGGCGGCAGCGGGTCGATCAGCACGGGAGGGGGCGGTGGCACCCCCGCCTCGACCGGCACCTGTTCGCTCAGTTCGCGCCAGAGCTGGGTCGCGCAGCAGATGAACGAATGGTATCTCTTCCCCGAAACGCTGCCCGCGAATCTCAGCCCGACGCCCTATGCGACGGTGCAGGATTATATCGACGCGCTGACCGCGACCGCGCGGGCGCAGAGCAAGGACCGGTATTTCACCTACATCACCTCGATCGCCGAGGAGAATGCCTATTACAACTCCGGCTCCAATGCGGGGTTCGGCATCCGCCTCTCGGTCGATTCGGTTGGCCGCCGGCTGCTGATCGCCGAGGCGTTTGAAGGCACGCCAGCACTGACCGCAGGGATTGATCGCGGCACCGAAATTCTGGCGATCGGGACCAGCACAGGCACGCTACGCAACGTCAGCGACATCATCGCGAGCGAAGGGTCGGCGGGGATCACCAACGCGCTCAACGGCGACACGCGCGCCTTCCGCTTCCGCCCGCTCGGCGGGTCGGAACAGACCGCGACAATCACCCGGGCGACCTACACGCTGACGCCGGTCTCGGCCCGCTATGGCGCGAAGATCATCGACGATGCCGGGAAGAAGGTCGGCTATATCAACCTGCGCACCTTCATCAATACCGCCGATTCGCCGCTGCGCAGCGCCTTTGCCGACTTCCGCGCCCAGGGGGTGAGCGAGGTGATCATCGACCTGCGCTATAATGGCGGCGGCCTCGTTTCGATCGCGACGCTGATCAACAATCTGCTCGCCCGCGACAAGACCAGCAGCCAGGTCGCCAACTACACCACCTTCCGCGCGTCCAAGGCGTCGAACAACGAAACCACCTTCTTCAGCCCGCAGGCGCAGTCGATCACTCCGACGCGAAT
>JBHYGP010000110.1:0-5507 GCA_051858935.1 Sphingomonas sp. | reverse complement strand
CATCTATCGCGGCTTTCAGGCGGCCGGGTGCAGTCCCGACGAAATGGGCATCGGCCCGGTCTTCGCGATTCCGAAACTGCTCGACCGTGCCGGGCTGTCGGTCGCCGATATCGGGCTTTGGGAACTCAACGAGGCGTTCGCCAGCCAGTGCCTCTATTGCCGCGACCATCTCGGCATCGACCCCGACAGGTATAACGTCAATGGCGGCGCGATCGCGATCGGCCACCCGTTCGGCATGACCGGCGCGCGGCTGGTCGGGCACGCGCTGATCGAGGGGCGCAAGCGTGGCGTACGCTGGGTGGTGGTGTCGATGTGCACAGCTGGCGGCATGGGCGCAGCGGGGCTGTTCGAGATTATTTAGCCGCTCCCAACGGCCTTTGGCCCGGAGCCTGTCGATGGGGCGCACCCAACAGGCGTTTCGTTTGCCGCCCTCCGACAAAGCTCAGGGCAAACGGAGGTGAGGTTTCTTACCCCCTTCGACATCCCGGACACGCTTCGCTAGACGCGGCGCATGCAACTTCGTCTCGGTACCCGCGGTTCGCCGCTTGCCCTGGTTCAGGCCAATATGGTCCGCGATGCGCTGTGCGCCGCGCACGGACTGATGCCGGACCAGATCGAAATCGTGGTGATCCGCACCACCGGTGACCGCGTACAGGATCGCCCGCTCGCCGAGATCGGCGGCAAGGCATTATGGACCAAGGAGCTCGACCGCGCGCTGCTCGCCGGCGAGATCGACCTTGCGGTGCATTCGATGAAGGATGTCGAGACGATCCGGCCCGACACGATCGCGGTTGCCGCGATGCTGCCGCGCGCCGATGTGCGCGACCGGTTGATCGGCGCGGAGTCGATCGCCGCGCTGCCGCATGGCGCGCGGATCGGCACCAGCTCGCCCCGGCGAGCCGCGCAGCTGTGCCGTCTGCGCCCCGACTTCGTGATCGTGCCGTTGCGCGGCAATGTCGACACGCGCCGCGCCAAGGTCGCTGCGGGCGAGGCCGACGCAACCCTGCTCGCCGCTGCCGGGCTCGACCGGTTGGGCTATGCCGATGTCGGCGCCGCGATCGCGATCGATGCGCTGCTTCCCGCCCCGTCGCAGGGTGCTGTCGGAATCGAAGTCCGCGCCGCCGATGCCGCCACCCGCACGCTGGTGGCTTCGATCGGCGATCCCGCCACCGAACGCTGTGTCTGGGCCGAGCGGGCGCTGCTTGCGGCGCTCAGCGGCGATTGCCACTCGCCGATCGCCGCGCTCGCTACACTGGAAGAAGACGGCCTGCGGTTGCGCGCCGAAATTCTGACCGAGGATGGCTCCGTACATTCCGCGATCGACCGCAAGGGGCTGACCGGCACCGCGGAGGAAGCCGCCGACCATGCCCGCGCGTTGCTTACCGATGCGCCGCCGCATCTGCGCCGCCTGTTCGGGCATTGACCCGCCCGGTCGCCATCCTGCGCCCGGCGCCGGGCAGCGACGCGACCGCCGCCCGGGTGCGCGATACCGGGCTGGACCCGCTGCTGGTGCCGCTGTTCGAAATTGTCCCGCTCGCCTGGTCCGCGCCCGACCCCGCGGCCTTCAACGCGGTGCTGCTCACCAGCGCCAACGCCGCGCGTCATGCCGGTGCGGGCCTCGCCACGCTTGCCCGGCTGCCGGTGCTGGCGGTCGGGCCGGAAACGGGGCGCGTGGCGGAGCAGGCCGGGCTGCGCGTCATCGAATGCGGGAATCGCGGTGTCGCCGCCCTGCTCGCGCGCCAGCCGATGTGCCAGCGCGTGTTGTGGCTGGCCGGGCGCGACCGCATGACGATCGAGCATCCGGCGATCCGCGCGGTCATCCCGGTCTATGCCAATGAAGGGGTCGACCTGTCCCGCGAGGCTGCGCTGCGCCTGCCCGGCTGTGTCGCGCTGGTCCATTCGGCACGCGCGACCCGTCAGCTCGCCCTTCAACTCGATGCGCACGGCATCCCGCGCAAATCGGTGCGGATCGCGGCGATCAGCGCACGCGCCGCCGACGCCGACGGGCGCGGCTGGGCCCGGGTCGCGATCGCTGCCGAGCCCAATGACCACGCATTGATCGCCGCCGCGCACCGGCTGGCGATTGACCCCTGACCGCATCGGGAGAATAAGCAGGCCATGACCCCCGACGCTCCGGTTCCCACCGCCCCCGCGCGCGGCAATCCCATGATGTTGATCCTGGCCGCGGTGCTGATCGCGTTCATTGCCGGTCTGGCGGCGATGGCCGTGGTGTTCCGCGCCGGCGACTGGTGGGGTACGCCCGCCGCCGCGCCCGTCGCGGTTGTTCAGCCCCCGATCTCCGCCGCGCCTGTCACCCCGCCGGGAATGGACGTGGCCTCGCTGGCCGCGCGTGAACAAGTCCTCGCCGCCCGGCTGGAATCGCTCGACGCGCGGCTGAAGGCGACCGACGCCGATGCGCGGGTCGCCGCAAGCTATGCGGGTCGCGCCGAAGCGATGTTGCTGGTCGTCGGCGCGCGTCGTGCGCTCGAACGCGGGCAGGAAATGGGGATCATAACGGGCGAGTTGCGCCGTCGCTTCGGCAATGCCGCGCCCGAAGCCGTCGCGACCGTCATCGATGCCTCGGGCGAACCGATCACGATTGAGGATCTGCGCGTGGCGTTCGAGCAGATCGCCCCGCGCCTTTCGACGTCCCAGCCGGATGACGGCTGGTGGAGCGCGATCCAGCGCGAGATGTCGACCCTGGTCATCATCCGCAAACAGGACGCCCCCAGCCCCCATCCGCGCGAGCGGCTGGCGCGCGCGCGCCGGCTGCTGGGACAGGGGCATGTCGAGGCGGCGCTGGCTGAAGTCTCGCGCCTGCCCGGCGCACAGGGGGCGGAAAGCTGGATGGGCGCGGCGGGGCGCTATATCGCGACGCGACGCGCGCTCGATGCGCTCGAAACCGTGGCGATCGAGGGGAAGGCCCAGCCGGTCCCCGGCGCACGTACGCCGGCACCACCAGCGTCGGCACAAAAAACCGTTCAGGGAGAGTAAGATGGCCACGATGGGCCGGTTCGACTGGCAGGATCCGTTCGCGCTCGACGCACAGCTGACCGACGAGGAACGCATGGTCCGCGACGCCGCGCGCGCCTATGCGCAGGAACAGCTGCTGCCGCGCGTCACCCGTGCGTTTCTCGACGAGAATTTCGACCGCGAGATCATGTCGGAGATGGGCCAGCTCGGCCTGCTCGGCCCGACCATCCCCGAAACCTATGGTGGCGCGGGCCTTGGCTATGTCGCCTATGGCCTGGTCGCGCGTGAGGTCGAGGCGGTCGATTCGGGCTATCGCAGCGCGATGAGCGTGCAGTCGAGCCTCGTGATGCACCCGATCTATGCCTATGGGACCGAGGAGCAGAAGCGCAAATATCTGCCCAAGCTCGCCAGCGGCGAATGGGTCGGCTGTTTCGGCCTGACCGAGCCCGATGCGGGCAGCGACCCCGGCGGAATGCGCACCCGCGCCGCCAAGATCGACGGCGGCTATCGCCTGACCGGATCGAAGATGTGGATCACCAACTCCCCGATCGCCGATGTCTTCGTCGTGTGGGCGAAGAGCGAGGCGCATGGTGGCGGGATCAAGGGCTTCGTCCTCGAGAAGGGGATGAAGGGCCTGTCGGCCCCCAAGATCGAGGGCAAGCTGAGCCTGCGTGCATCGATCACCGGCGAAATCGTGATGGACGGGGTCGAGGTCGGCGAAGACGCGCTGCTGCCGGAGGTTCAGGGGCTGAAGGGTCCGTTCGGCTGCCTCAACCGCGCGCGCTACGGCATCGCCTGGGGCACGATGGGGGCGGCGGAAGCGTGCATGCAGGCCACCCGGCAATATACGCTCGACCGCGCGCAGTTCGGCCGCCCGCTCGCCGCGACCCAGCTCGTCCAGCTCAAGCTGGCGAACATGGAGACCGAGATCGCGCTCGGCCTGCAAGCCGCGCTGCGTTGCGGTCGCATGTTCGACGAGGGGACGCTGGCCCCCGAAGCGATCAGCATCATCAAGCGCAACAATTGCGGCAAGGCGCTCGATATCGCCCGAGTCGCGCGCGACATGCATGGCGGCAACGGCATATCGGCCGAATTCCATGTGATGCGCCACGCAATCAACCTCGAAACGGTCAACACCTATGAGGGCACGCACGACGTCCACGGCCTGATCCTCGGCCGCGCAATCACGGGCATCGCTGCGTTCTGATGGAGCCGGATCGGCAGCCGGTCCTCGAAGGCGAGCTGGTCACGATTCGACCCCTCGTCGCCGAGGATTGGGACGCGCTGTTCGCCGTCGCATCGGACCCGCTGATCTGGGAACTCCACCCGGCCAACGACCGCTGGCAGGAGCCGGTGTTCCGCAAGTTCTTCGACGACGCGCTTGCCTGCGGCGGTGGCCTCGCGATCCTCGACAAGGCGACCGGCGCGGTCATCGGGTCGAGCCGCTATGATTGCTGGGTGCCGCAGGAAGACGAGATCGAGATCGGCTGGACCTTTATCGCCCGCGCCTATTGGGGCGGGCGCTACAACCGTGAGATCAAGCGGCTGATGCTCGACCATATCCACCGCTTCGTGAATCGCGTCGTCTTTATCGTCGGGCAGGACAATCTGCGTTCACGCGGCGCGATGGAGAAAATCGGCGGGCGGCTGATCCCCGGCCGCACCCATCGCGGCGGCGGGAAATCCTTCCCCGACCATGTCGTCTACGAGATCTGTCGCGCATGAAACCGCTCGCCGGGATCAAGGTGGTCGAACTCGCCCGCATCCTTGCCGGACCCTGGTGCGGGCAGCTGCTCGCCGATCTGGGCGCGGAGGTCATCAAGGTCGAGCGTCCGGGTGCTGGCGACGATACCCGCCACTGGGGCCCGCCCTTCCTGCACGACACCGATGGGGTCAGCCGCGACGCCGCCTATTATCACTCGGCCAATCGCGGAAAGACCGCGCGCTTCATCGACATCGCGACCCCCGAGGGACAGGCCGAAGTCCGCGCGCTGGTCGCCGACGCCGATGTCGTGATCGAGAATTACAAGGTCGGCGGCCTGGTCAAATACGGCCTCGATCACGCCAGCCTTAGCGCGATCAACCCGCGCCTGATCACCTGTTCGATCACCGGCTTCGGCCAGACCGGTCCCTATGCCCGTCGCGCGGGCTATGATTTCATCATTCAGGGGATGGGCGGGATCATGTCGCTGACCGGCGAGCCCGATGGCGCGCCGCAAAAGGCGGGGATCGCCTATGCCGACATCTTTACCGGGGTCTATTCCGCCGTCGCGATCCTCGCCGCGTTGCGCCAGCGCGACGCGACCGGAACCGGCGCGCAGATCGACATGGCGCTGCTCGACACCCAGGTCGCGGTGCTCGCCAATCAGGCACTCAACTGGATGGCGAACCCGGCCAAGGTGCCGCACCGCATGGGCAATGGCCACGCCAATCTCGCCCCGTACCAGGCGTTTACCGCCAGCGACGGCGACCTGATCATCGCGGTCGGCAATGATTCGCAGTTCCGCAAGCTGTGCACGGTCCTCGGCCTTCCC
>JBHYGP010000109.1:0-5542 GCA_051858935.1 Sphingomonas sp. | reverse complement strand
ATCGGCTTGGGCAATGCCGCCGGTGACCGAGGCGAGCAGGATGTCGATGCGGGTCTGTTCCTCACCCAGCCGGTCGGCGATGCGGCCGATCGTCTCCTCGACCTCGCCGATGCGCGTGCCGACGGTGTCGATGCTGTCGCGCCCGGCCTTGTCGAGCGAGGCCTGGTTGGCGGCGAGCATGGCGAGCATCGCCTCGCCCTGCGCGGCGATGCCCTTGCGTGCTTCATCGACCGCAGCGGCGGCGCGGTCCAGCATGGCATCGACCGTCTCGGACATACTGGCGGCGACGCCTTCCAGCCGGGTGCCAGCGGATTCGCTGGTCGCTTCCATCCGGGCGATATGCGCGGCGAGGCGCTGCGCCGCGCCCCCGGCGATGCTGTCTGCCTCACGCCCACGTTCGCCCAGTGCGACGAGCTGGGCGTCGAGCGCGGAGGCATGTTCGCTGGCCTTCATACCCGCGGCGTCGAGCGTCGCGGCCATGCCGGTCATTTCCTCATGCGCCCGGGGCAGTGACGCGAGGACGATGCCGACGCTCTTTTCCGCAGTCGTGCTGCTGTCGACCAGTTTCTGCGCGCTGTCGGACACAGCGCGCGCCTCGGCGGCCATGCCGTTGGAGATCGCCTGGAGCCGTTCAGCGGCGCGGTCGCCCATTGCCATCAGAGCGGTGGTCTGTTCGGCGAGTTCGGCGCGGTTCGCCTCGATCTTGCGCGACAGGGTCGCGACGACGCGCTCAAGGCTTGCGGCCTCGGCGCGCATCGCGCGGGCGGTCTTGCCGAAGCGGCGCGCTTCCGCCGCGCTGTTGCGCTGGGCGAGCAGCCACAGAATGCCGATCAGCGCGGGCGGGACGCACAGCGCCGCGATCAGCTGAATGAGGTCGGCGGGCGGGGGCGGGGCGGCGAATACCGGCTGGAGCAGCCAGCCCGCGACGCCGATCCAGCCAAGCACCAGCCCGAAGGCGAGCGTCGCGGCGACCCACGGGCTGCGCAGGCGCGGTGGTTCCGCATCGACGTCGGGCTCGGCTTCGGGCTCCTCTACCAGAAGCTCGACGACCTCTTCGTCCAGCAGAAGCGCGTCATCGTCGGCGTCAATCGGACGCGGCCCGATCTTGTTCGTTCCCCCGTTCATTGTCCCGGTTTAGCACAATCGCACCATCGTCGCCTAGCATTGTGAAACCACTCATTAAGCACGCGGAATCTAGGGTCGGGCATGGCGTATGATCCCGGTGCAATCGATGCGACTCTGGCGGCGGCGGTGGGCGATGAGCCCGGGCTGATTGCGGAGCTTCGCGGGGCGTTTCTCGAGAGCGCGAAGCGCGCGCTGGAGGCGTTGGGCAAGGCCCCGGACCCCGAAAGCTGGCGTGGGGCCGCGCTGCGGCTCAAGGGACTGGCGGCAAGCTTTGGCGCGGTGCGACTGATGGCGCTGGCACAGGATGCCGCCGATGCCCCCGCAGGCGACCGCGCGGTGTTACGCAAGCTCGAACGCGCGGTCGAGCGCCTCTGACGTTTCGATTGATGGTCAGTTGCCGGGCGTTCGGACCTGGGCAGTCCGAACCCGCGCATATTCGTAACGTGGCGCCCGGATCGCCTTTCCCGCCGGATCGCGTGCCGGCTTGAACCGCCCTTTTGCGATCAGCTTGGTGCAGAGTTCCGCGTCGAATTTGGTGATGCCACTGGGGAGCAGCAGCTTGCAGTCGTCCACCTTGCCGTCCGCATCAACCCAAAAGAGAAACGCGAAGTTGCTCGCGCCGACGCGCGATGGGTAGTCGATAAATGGAATAACGCTCCCCTCGGGCGGAGTAGCGACGCGTGCTAGGTCATCCGGCTTGATGCCGAAACTGGCATGGAGATCGTCCATGCAGGTGCGCATCGCGGCCCATGCCGTTGGAAAGTTGCCGAGGTCGATGTCCACATTGCCGTTGTGCAGGGTCCAGAAACGGATGCGCTGCTTGACCTCTCCGAACCGGTGTTGGCGCAGATCGAGCATATATTCGCGGACGCGATGTGTGTCGGTGCTGAAGATATTATAGTGAAGCGTGCCCGGCAGGCGTGACCCATCCACAGTCATCACCGCGTCGCCATCATAGCGAACGCCGCGCTGATCCGTAACGCCAAGGCGCAACCAGGCCGTATGCGTCACCGGCTCCATGTTCAGGGCGAACAGGGCGGGTTTGCCTTCGACGATATAGGGTCGCTCGAGGATGCATTGACGATCATCGAAATTGACCGTCCATTTTCCGGTTGGGACCGCGTGCATTGCAGCGGTGTCCGGCAGCTTCTGGGCTGCGGACGGGAGGGCCAGCGCCGTCAGGCAGAGCATGACGCCGATGCGATGGATGAAGGTCACGCGCGTCTTCCTCCCTTCGACACGTTGAACGCCACGGCTTCCGCGATCAATGTGCGGAAGGCGGTGGCGTCGGGTGCTTCGCCTTCACGGATATCGATCGCGCGGCGGGTGCCGCCGTCGAGGCTGGCGTTGAACAGTTGCTGCGGATCGGCGAGTGACGCGCCGTGCGCGAAGGTCAGCTTGACATACCCCTTATAGACCTCGCCGGTGCACAGGATGCCGGCATGCTCCCACACGGGCACGCCGTTGGGGTTGCTCGGCTTGCACCATTTGACCGTTTCGACGACGTCGGGATCGGCCTCATGGATCAATGCGCGGACCGCCGCGAGCGTCGCGCCGCGCCAGTCGCCCAGCGCGGCGATGCGCGCGTCGATCAGCGCGGCGGGACTTTCGTCGGTCACAATTTCTCTCCCGGCAGCTTGCTCGCCTGTTCAATCCACAAGGCAAGCTGGTCTTCGAACGCATCGCCTTCATGGATGTGGAGATAGCGGGTGTCACCGCTTTTCGACGGTTCGGGCGGGATCGGGTCGAGCGACTGGCCGCGAAAGAAAGTGAGCTTCAGATAGCGGTCGAAACAGTGAAAGCTCAGGAACCACCGGTCCTTTTCGAGCCCGTAGAAGGGCGAGTTCCATTTGATCGCGCGCTGAACCCCGGGAACGACCTGCTCGACCAGCGCATCGACGCGGGCCGCAACGTCCCGCTTCCAGCCGGGGATTGCGGCGATGTACGCACGGACCGGGGCGTCGCCATAGCCCTTGGCGATCTGCGGGTTTCCGCCGTACAATAGCTTGGTTTCGGTCATCGCAGCCTCCGCCCCAAAGGTGCGCGGGAAGCCTGATTTGTGCAACCATACGCGCAATCGGCCCTTCCATCGTCCGGTCGTCGCGTTAGGCTCGCTGTGTTTCGATGCTGCCAGGCCCGGCATTCGACCAAAGCTCGACAGGCTTCGACGAAGGGGGCTGGCGTGAGTGGTTTCTTCGCCGCTGATCGGCTTAGGTTCAGCAATGTCGGATAACGCAGTCCCCAACGCTTCCCGCTTCAGGGTATCCCCGCGGATCGCCCTGTTGTCGATCGTCGGCTTCTGGGCCTTTTACTATGGCAGCGTGACCCTGCGCGCCTGGATCATGGATTACCCGGGCCGTCTGGAGGCGCTCGACAACCGCGCCTGGGTGTCGCTGTTCGGGATCTGCTTCACCAGCCTGATGTATCTGGTGCTGCGTCTGTTCGAGCAGCGCAGCCTGAGGCAGCGGGTGGCGGCGGCGTTCCTGCTCGCGGCTGTTTCGTCGACCGCCTATTCGACCGTCAATTATCTGTCCTTCTACGTCGTCGATCCCAGACCGGAACTGGAGAAGTCGGAGGCGGAGAAATCGGAAACACACAAGGCGCAGGAGGAGCAGCAGGAAAAGAAGGGGCCGGCCCATCTGATCGCGGACAATGCGATCCACTGGTATTTCTTCAACCTTGCCTGGGCGATCTTCTACCTTGCCTTGTCCTATGCCGGTGCGGTGCGCGCGTCGGAGCGCGAGGCGGCGC
Organism: Sphingomonas sp.; assembly: GCA_051858935.1. Classification (GTDB taxonomy): domain Bacteria; phylum Pseudomonadota; class Alphaproteobacteria; order Sphingomonadales; family Sphingomonadaceae; genus Sphingomonas. The sequence continues at coordinate 1,666 of JBHYGP010000109.1, read as the reverse complement.
GGCTGCGTACCGCCGCACAGACGGCGGAGCTGCGCGCGCTGCGCTATCAGGTGAATCCGCATTTCCTGTTCAACACATTGAACTCGATCTCGTCGCTGGTGATGAGCGGGCGGCGCGAGGATGCCGAGACGATGATCCTCAACCTGTCGACCTTTTTCCGCACCAGCCTGGCCGCCGAGCCGACCGAGGATGTGCCGCTGGTTGACGAGATCGCGCTGCAACGCCTGTATCTGGAGATCGAGGCGATCCGCTTTCCGCAGCGGCTGCGCAGCGCGTTCGACATCGCGCCGGAGGCGGAGCGGGCCTGCGTTCCCGGGCTGTTGCTCCAGCCGCTGGTCGAAAACGCCATCAAGCATGGGGTGGCACCCGCACGGCGACCGGTCGAGGTGCTGGTGCGCGCGCGGGTCGAAGGCGCCACGCTCGTGATCGCGGTGATCGACGACGGCGAAGGCGTGCAGGGATCGAAAGGCACGTGCGTTGGCCTGCGCAACGTCCGCGACCGGCTGACCGTTCGGTTCGGCGACGCGGCATCGCTTCAAGCAGGGCCGCGCCCCGAGGGCGGTTTTGCCGTCACCATTCGCATTCCGGTGACGACCCATGGCTGCTGAGCGATTGCGCACGCTGATCGTCGATGACGAGCCGCTGGCGGTCGAGCGGATGCAGATATTGTGCGCGGGGCTTGAGCGGGTCGATCTGATCGGCACGGCGATGGACGGTGAGGCGGCGCTGCGGATGATCGACGCGCTGCGCCCCGATCTGGTGCTGCTCGACATCGCGATGCCGCATATCGACGGCATGTCGGTCGCAGCCTCGCTCGCCACCGCGCCGCATCGCCCGGCGGTGATCTTTTGTACCGCGTTCGACCAGCATGCGGTGGCGGCGTTCGATGTCGCGGCGGTCGATTATGTACTCAAGCCGGTGAGCGCGGAGCGGCTGGCGCGTGCGGTGGTGCGGGCGACCGAGACGATCGGGCGGCGCGGCGGCGAGCCGGTATCGCCGGCGTCTCGCTGGACCGAGGAGTTCTGGGTGCCGCACCGGTCGGAAATGATCCGTATCGGCGCGGCGGAGATCGAGCGGATTGATGCCGAGCGCGACTATATGCGGCTGAGCGTCGGCGGACGCAGCTATCTGATCCACCAGACGATCACCGAGCTTGAGCGGCGGCTCGACCCCGCATGCTTTATCCGGCTGCACCGGTCGACGATCGTGCGCCGCGACCGGATCGCGAAGCTGCGCCACGATGGGCTGGGCGTCTGGTATGCCGAGCTGAAGGATGGGGAGAGCGTGCGGATCGGGCGCACCTATCAGGCGGCGGCCAAGGCGATCCTGGCGGGAGACTAGGGTCAGGACCCAAGAAAGAAGGCCCCGCGCGGCGGCATGCCGGGCGGGGCAGTAACATGTCAGGGCGCTACTTTGACACTTTGTTCGCGCGCCGCGAGTTGCTGGTTCGCAGCGTTGGCGAGCGCGAGTTCGACAGCAGGGCGCGCCGAGTCGAGCGCTGCGACGACACAACGCTTGCGATGGGCGTTGTCGACCAGATCGCGCGGGGCGGGGGTTCCGCACACGGCGTCGACGGCGCGGGCGATGCGGCGTTCAAACGCTTTCTTGCCTGCAGCGGACGTGAGGTTGAGATCGGAATAGGACACCACCACCGACTTGCCGGTAC
>JBHYGP010000108.1:1272-5569 GCA_051858935.1 Sphingomonas sp. | reverse complement strand
CGGGGTACGCACCACGGCTGAAGCGGATCGTCGTGAAATGCTTCGCCACCTCGGCAAAGTGCAGGCTGCGGATCGTGTCGGCGGGTGCCACGACGCCGTCGATCACACCCTTGGCCAGCGCCGAATACACCTCGCCCATCGGCATGTTGACCGGGTCGGCACCGAGCTGCTTCAAGATATCGACCGCATCGCTCTGCGCACGCAGGCGCAGGCCCTTGAAGTCCGACAGCTGACGGATTGGGCGATTGATGGTGAGCACGCCCGGGAAGTTGCCGCCCTGCACCGCGAGGACGTGCAGGCCCTTCAGCTCATTCTCGAAATGCGGGAAGCTGCCAGCGAGGCAGTCATAGATCGCGACCTGATCGGTGATATTGCGCACCCCGCCATAATAGGCCGCCTGTCCCCGCAGCAGATGCGCGCCGCCCTTGGTGTAGATCGGCGTGATCAGGCCGATATCGGCGACGCCGTGGCGCACCTCCTCCATGCTCATGTCGGACGAGATCAGCGCGCCGGACCAATAGGGCTTGAACGCGATGCGCTCGCCGCTCTTTGCCTCGACCCATTTCATCCATTCCTGATCGGCGAGGCCGAACGGGTGGGTGGGGGTGTAGGGACTGGCATAGCTCAGCACATGCTCGGCGGTCGGCTGCGGCGCGACGCTGCATCCGGCGAGTGCGAGCGCGGCGAGGATGATTGGCAAGCGCATCGGTCAGGCCCCCATCACGCTGGGCAGCCACAGCGTCACCACCGGGAAGGCGATGATCATGGCGAGGTGGAAGAAATCGGCGATCAGGAACGGCACAATCCCGCGGAAGATCTGGCCCAGCGGGATGTCCTTGCCGATCGCCTGGATGACATAGACGTTGAGGCCGAGCGGCGGGTGGACGAACCCGATCTCCATCGTGCGGACCAGGAAGATGCCGAACCAGATCGGGCTATAACCCAGCTCCAGCACGATCGGCAGGAAGATCGGCGTGGTCAGCAGCATCAGCGCAAGGCCATCGAGGAACGAGCCCAGCACCAGCAGCATCAGTGCGATGACGATGACGACGACGATCGGGCTCGCATCCATCTCGCGCACTGTGCTCGACATCAGATCGGCGATGCCGGTGACGCTGATGAACGTCGCAAACAGGATCGCGCCGAAGATGATGAGGTAAATCATCCCCGTGGTCGACAGCGTCTTGGCAAAGCTCTCGGCGATCGCCTCGCGGTTGAACGCGCCGCGAATGCCCATCAGGATGAACGCGACGATGACACCGACCGATGCCGCTTCGGTCGGGGTGAACCAGCCGATCATCAGCCCGCCGATCACGAACACCACCAGCACGATGATGTCGAGAATGCCGAGCAACCCGCGCATCCGCTCGCCCCAGCCGACACGCACCGATCTCGGCCCCAGCTCGGGCTTGAACCAGCACAGGACCGCGATAGCGATCATGTAGAACAGCGCCTGGCTGAACCCCGGAATGATCGCGGCGGTGAACAGCCGACCGATCGAGACTTCGGCGATGATGCCGAACACGATCAGCGCGCCTGAAGGCGGGATCAGCGCGCCGAGCGTGCCGCCGGCAGCGAGCGCACCGGCGGCGAAACCGGGATTGTATCCCGCACGTCGCATCTCGGGCAGTGCGGCAGAGCCGACCGTGGCGACGGTGGCGAGGCTCGATCCACTGATCGCGCCGAACCCGGCACAGCCCGCGATCGAGGCGAGGCCAAGACCCCCGCGGCGATGCCCGACAAAGCGCGCGGCGACATCGAAGAAATCGCGACTCGCGCCTGCGGCGAAGCATAGATGCGCCATCAGCAGGAATAGCGGGAGGACGCCGAGTTCGTACTTGTTGGCGACCTCGAACACTACCACGCCGGCCTTGACCAGCGCAGCTTCGGGCGAGAGCATCACCATCAGGCCGACCACGCCGGTCAGCGCCAGGCTGACGCCGATCGGCACGCCCAGCGTGAGCAGGCCGAGCAGCGCGAGGATGCCGATCAGGCCGATCAGTTCAGGCGCCATGACCACCCTCCGGCGTCGCGCGGGTGAAGGCATGGCGGACAAACAGGATCGCGACGAACACCAGCGCGACGATCATCAGCAGCCGGAACCAGCGCAGCGGAATGTGCAGCAGCTCCGACCGCTCATGCCCGTTCCACAGGTCGCCGAGCAGAATCAGCGATCCGGCGGCGAGCAGCAGCACGGCGAGCGCGCCGAGCAGATTGGCAATCCGCGCCAGCATCGCGCGGCGGGCGGGGGAGAGTCGGTCGGTCAGGATATGCACGGCCGCATGACCGCGCGACAGCGTCACCGCGACCATCGATGACGCCGCGATGAACACGATCGCCGCCTGAACGATCTCGATCGACCCGATCAGCGCAAAGCCGGTGTGGCGGCCCAGCACCGCAATCGAATCCGCTGCGGTCGCCAGCAACAGTCCCGCCGACCCGATATAGAAAGCGACCTTGCCTGCGATGCCCGTGACCGGGGCAGGGGGCGGCTCTTCGTCGTGCAGCGGCGCTGCTGCGTCGGTGATCGGGTCGGACACGCCTTGCCTCTCCTGATTGACAGCCTCTCGCTGGGGCGGTCTAAATGAATGCGCGGATCAAAACCGTAGATATTTTCAACCATCTGTCAATTGCACGAATTGGCGATGGCAACAAGGGGACGCATGTGACGCAATTGCGGTCGAAAACGCCGGACGAGACGCTTGAGGGCGGGCTGAAGCTCGGCCGGCTCGGCGACTATGTCGGCTTTCGCATGCGCCGCGTCCAGAATCAGCTGTCGGCGGATTTCGCGACGGCGACCGCGCATTACGGGATTCGCGCGGGTCTTTTCTCGTCGCTGGCGCTGATCGAGGCCAATCCGGGGCTGTCGCAACAGCAATTGTCGAGCACCGTCGGTCTCGACAAATCGATCACCGTGCAGATCGTCGACGAGCTGGAAAAACGCGGCTGGGCGAAGCGCGAGCGCTCGACCGTCGACCGCCGCCGCCACGCGCTGACGATCCAGCCCGAGGGCAAGAGGACGCTCGACGACCTGTTCAACATCATGAAGGGGGTTGAGGCCGAGGTGCTGGCGCAGCTCAGCGCGGAAGAGCGCCCGATCTTCGACGCCGCGCTCGACCGAATGTACGCCGTCTTTCATCGCTGAACACAGGCGTCCGGGGGCAGCACAGGCCGCCCCCGGCACCCCCTTTACATTCTGAAGCGCAACGACGCGGCGAGCACCCGCCCGATCGGGTTGGCCGCCGACGGATCGTAACCGCCGCCGCCATTCAGGCCCGGTGCGACGTTCACATAGGGCGGCTGAAGGTCGAACAAATTGCGCACCTCCAGCCCCAGCTCGACCCCGCCGAACAGCGATTTCGCGCCCATCTCCCCCAAATTCCAGCTCACCGCCAGGTCGATCGGCGTGTAGCTCTTCACCTTCTGGTTGGGGTTGATTGCGGTGTTGGTATAGCCGCCGACATGCGTCGCGGTGAGCTGCACGCGCATCGGCTCATAATCCCACACCACGCTTCCGCGCGCCTTGAACTTGAGCGGGTTGTAGATCGTGTTGAGGCGGCTGCGCGGCGTACCCGCCGGCGACACGGCGGTTTCGTAGTGGAAGAGATAGGCACCCGCCGCGTTGAAGTTGAACGTGCCCGCCGTCTCGGTCGGCACGCGCCAGTTGACGACGAAATCCATTCCGCGCGTGGTCGACTGGCCGAGATTGTTGTTCCGGCCATCGACGAACAGCGTGACGTTGTTGGGATCGCCGCCGGGGAAGGTGCCGCGCGCCAGCGTGACGCCCTGTGACAGCAACTCCAGCACACGATCGCGCGCCGCAGTGCCGCGCAGGATGATGCCCGTCCCGGCAAACTCGGACTCGCGCGCCAGGATGGCGAGGTCGGCGAGATAGCTGTCGACCTGATTGATGTACTTCACGTCCCAATAGGTCGCGCTGATCCGCAAATTGGGCGTGACATCCCAGTCCCCGCCGACCGACCAGGTGGTTGCCTCTTCGGGCTGCAGGTTTGTATTCGGCCCAGAATAGGCAAATCCGGTCAGCGGTGCACCGCCTGCCGGGTTCTGATAGGTCTGGCCGAACAGATTGTTGCTGTTGCCGTAAATCTGCGAGATCAGCGGCGCGCGGAACGACGTGCCATAGCTGCCGCGCAGCACCAGCCCGCGCACCGGCGACCAGTTGACGCCGAACTTGGGATTCGTCGTCTCACCGACGTCCGAATATTTGTCGTAACGGACCGCGGCATTGATCTCGAGCCGCTCGAACCCGGGCGTGGCATTGCCAGCTCCGAACACC
>JBHYGP010000108.1:0-1262 GCA_051858935.1 Sphingomonas sp. | reverse complement strand
AATCGACCCGGCGTGTGAAGCGGCGGAAGGTCACCGCCGTGCCCGCCGCGCCACGCGCCGAACCCAGCCGCGTCTCGATTTCCTGACCCTCGTAACCCGCCGCGAGCTTCACGCTACCGCCCGGCAGATCGACGATCGACCCGTTGATCCGCGCTTCATAGCCGTTGAAATCGTTCAGCGTCGGCGACAGCGTCAGGAAGTTGCTGATCGCCAGCAATGTCGCGGCGGACGTGCGGCCAAGACCATAGGGGTCGAATGCGGTCGCCGGGTCGCTGCTCGCCAGTGCCGCGTTCAGCGCGGTGGCGTTGAGCCCGCGCACCTGATCCGACTGGTCGTTGCCACGGCCATAGGTGAACAGGCCCTCCAGCTCCCAGTCGCCGGGCAGCTTGAAGCGGACACCCGGCGTCACCTGCCAATTCTCGGCAAAGCCGAGCGACACGTCGCGGGGCAGGTCGTTGCGGAAATTATAGTCGATCGTGTAGCTCGTCCCCGCAAAACCGGTCGGCCGAACGAACCAGGCATTGGTCTGCGGCACCGTCAGCGTCGAGCTGAAATAGGCCGGAAGCCGCTCATATTCGCGCTTGCTGTAAAAGCCGTCGGCGAACACCGTGAACCAGTCGGTGACCTCGAACGTCGCGGTTCCGTTGATCGAGTTGTAGGTCTGCTTGGGGAACAGATCCTGCCCGACCAGATCGTCGCAGCGGTTGACCGTTCCCGGAACGAGGCTGCCGACATTGCCGGGGGTCAGCTGGCCCGGCATTGCATAGGATACGCCCCCCGCGCGCAACGTGCCTGGGGCGCAGCGGGTGACGCGATAGTCATTGCCGCCAAATGCGGTCTGATCCGAGCGGAAGAAAGAGCGGTCGTCGCCGCTGAGGTTCGAGCGGCGCGAATGTTCATAGGCCAGCATGACCTGACCGCGATCCCACACCTTCCCGACCGCGACACCGAACTGATATTCGTCGAAATCGGCACCCCAGCCGCCGCGCGCGGTCGCCTCGATCCCGTCGAGCGAGCGGCGCGGGATCAAATTGACCACGCCGGCAATCGCGTCCGAGCCATAGATCGCCGATGCGCCGTCCGCGACGACTTCGACCCGCTCAAGGCCGAGCGTGGGGATGACCGACGGCTCGAACGCGCGGCTGTTGTTCACCGCGCGGTGCCCGTCGACCAGGATCAGCGTGGCATAGGGGCCGATGCCGCGCAGGTTGATCGTGTTGCCATAGGTGATGTTGCCGCTGCCGCCGCCCTGCGCGCGCGAG
>JBHYGP010000107.1:0-5599 GCA_051858935.1 Sphingomonas sp. | reverse complement strand
CAGCAGGGCAAAGGCAGCAGGGACCAGCAGAATCTGGAGCGCGACCAGCGCCGCACCGATCCCCAGCCCCGCTGCGACTCCGCGCACCAGCAGCCCATCGACTTCCGCCCGCGCACCCCGGCCATGTGCCTGGGCGGTCAGCCCCGTCATCCCCATGCGCAGGAAGCCGAACGCCCAGAAGATGAAGCTGATGATCGCGGTGCCCAGCGCCACTCCCGCCAGTGCGGCGGCATCGCCGGTCCAGCCGATCACCGCGGTATCGACCAGTCCGACCAGCGGCACCGTCGTCTGGCCAAGCATGATCGGCCAGGCCTGCGCCAGGATCGAACGGCGGGTAAGCGGGGCCGATTGCATCGCCGCCCTGTGCGGCTAGACTGGCCGAAAATCCAGCGAGGTCATGCCGTGACCGAGAACAAGACCCAACCTACCGACGCCAGCGTGATCGCCTTTATCGACGCAGTCGAACCCGCCGTGCGGCGCGAGGACGCCCGCATGCTGCTGGAGATGTTCGAGCGAATCACGGGCGAACCCGCCAAGATGTGGGGATCGTCGATCATTGGCTTTGGCAGCTACCACTACCGCTATGACAGTGGACGGGAGGGCGACTGGTGCCGCTCCGGCTTCTCGCCGCGCAAAGCCAATCTGTCGATCCATCTGATGGGTTGTTACTGTGACGGCGGATTCGCCAACCGCGACTCGCTGATGGCGCGGCTCGGCAAGCACAAGACCGGCGCGTCGTGCCTCTACATCAACAAACTCGCCGATATCGACATCGCCGTTCTGGAGGAACTGGCCCGCGAATCGCTTGCGGTCATGGACGCGAAATACCCGCGCAGCTGAACCGGTCCAGCGTTCGTCCCGGCCGTTCCGGGACGCACCCCGTCGATTCACAGCATTGCCCCCGACGCCAGCATGGGGGATAGGGGATTATGACAGATCTGAGACAGGAACCCCCGGCTCTCGCACGGATTCAGCAAAATTGGCTGGCGGCCGGGGAGCGGCGCATCCTGAACTGGCTGTGCGCGCGCATGCCGTCGGTGATTACCCCGGACATTCTGACCTTAACCGGGATGGTCGGTGCCGTGATGGTGTTTGCCGGCTATGTCGCGAGCAACTGGGGCCTCGGCTGGCTGGCGCTGACGCTGGCGGGCTATGCGGTCCAGTGGTTCGGCGACTCGCTCGACGGCAGCCTGGCGCGGTGGCGGCGGATCGAGCGGCCATCCTATGGCTATTTCATCGACCATAGCTGCGACGGACTGGCGAACCTGCTGATCGTGGCGGGGATCGGATTGAGCCCGTTCGTGACGATGGACGTCGCGATGATCGCGCTGGCGGGATATCTGCTGATGTCGATCCACGCCTTCCTGTCGGCGCGGGTGGTGGGCGAGTTGCGCCTGTCGTACCTCGCCGCCGGGCCGACCGAATTGCGGCTAATGCTGATTGGCATGACGGTGATGATGTGGGTACTGGGGCCGGATCGCGGGTTGTTCGGGTTCATTTCGGGCTTCGACCTGTTCGTCGGCGGGATTGGAGTGATCCTGATCCTGCTGTTCTTGGTGCAGACGATTTCGACCGGGCGCAAGCTCGCGGCGCTGGAGCGGCGACCGTGATCGCCGCGCTGCTGCTGCTCGCGCTGCAGTCCCAGCCGGCTCACGTCGCCCCCGGCCCGCTGCCCAAGGCGGAGGCCGACCGCCGCGCCGCCGAGCGGTTCGCCGATCTGGACCTCAACGAAGACGGGTCGATCGAGCGCGACGAAGTGCGCGCACGGTTCGATTTCGAAGGGAGCGCGGAGGCGACCTATGCCGCCGCGCGCCAGTCGAAAAAGGCGAGTGCACCGCGACCCTCAGTCAGTTCGCCGCGTACCGATTGGGCTAAGGCCGATGCATGGTTCGCGGCGGTCGACACCGATCGCGACGGAAAGGTGACACGCGCAGAACTCGGCGCGCATCTCGGCGCCGACGTCGAACAACTCGGCGTCCAGTAATCAGCCGCGCAGCCGCGCCTCTTCCTCCGCCATATAGTCGCGCGTGATCGGCAGCGCGGTGCGCGACCGGCTATATTGCAGCTGATAATTGACCAGTCCGCCATTCTCGAAACTCACCAGCGAGCCGGCCAGATAATAGGTCCACATCGCGAAGAAGCGTTCGTCATAGAGCGCGACGATCTGCTCGCGCGCGGCCATCGCGCGGTCGTACCAATGCTGGAGCGTGTGGCCGTAATGGAGGCGCAGCACCTCGACATCAGTGAGGAAGAAGCGCAGCTCCTCATGCCCGCGCAGGATTTCTGACAGCGCCGGGATATAGCCGCCGGGGAAGATGTACTTCGCGGTGAACGCATCGGTCACCCCCGGCCCGCCAGCGCGGCCGATGGTGTGGAGCAACATCACCCCTTCGGGCGTCAGCAGCTCGCGGCACTTGGCAAAGAAGGTCCGGTAATGCGCCGGGCCGACATGCTCGAACATGCCGACCGACACGATCCGGTCGAACTGACCGGTCACATGGCGATAGTCGATCAGCTCGAACCGCACCTTGCCCGCGACCCCAGCCGCCTCGGCGCGTTCGCGCGCGACCTTTAGCTGCTCCTCGCTTAGCGTCACGCCCAGCACCTCGGCTCCGGTCTTTTCGTGCAGGTACAGCGCCATGCCGCCCCAGCCACAGCCAATGTCGAGCGCCGTCATGCCGGGTTTCAGCGCCAGCTTGGCGGCGATATGCGCCTTCTTGTCGAGCTGCGCCTGCTCCAGCCCATTCGCCGGGTCGGTGAAATAGGCCATCGAATATTGCCGGTCGGCGTCGAGAAACAGGTCGTAAAGCTTCGCCGACAAATCGTAATGATGCGCGACATTGCGCTTCGACCGCCGCGCCATGTTCACCCGGTCGAGCCGGAAGCGAACACTGTCCACCGCGCGCTTGAATGCACCCGGCGTCAGGTTACCGGTCTTGTCCTCCCACCGGTTATTTGCGGTAACGAGGCGGAGCAAAGCAAGGATGTCGCCCCGCTCGATCACGAGCCGCCCGTCCATGAAGCTCTCCGCCGCGCCCAGCGCCGGATCGGTCAGGATGCGGCGCGCGACCGATGGGTCGGTGAAGCGGATCGTGACCGGTGCAAGAGCGGAATCGGGCGCGCCGAAGCTGCGCGCGCTGCCATCCGCATGGATGACGGTGAGCTCGCCGCGCTTCACGGCGCGGGTGAAGAAATGATCGATCAGCGCCATGCGCGGCAAGCTAGTGGCTAGGCTGCCTTTCGCAAGTGCGAAGGTGGCAAAAAACGCCCCTAAATCCCCGCATACCACTCGTAATCGGCGACATCCTCCCAATATCCGCCCTTGCCCCGTCCGATCCCGTCGAGCGACGCCACCGCCTCGACTCGCATGACATATTTGGCGTGCTTGTAGCCGAGTTGCCGCTCGACCCGCAGCCGCACCGGCGCACCATGTGCGATCGGCAAGATCGCATCGTTCATCGCCCATGCGAGGATCGTTTGCGGGTGAAAGGCATCGATCAGGTCGACCGATTCATAATAGGCTCCGCCGCGCAGGCTGTCGGCACAGTGGAACACCAGATAGCGCGCAGTATCACGCAGCCCCGCCGCGTCCAAAATCCCCGACAGTTTCGGGCCCTGCCATTTGCCGATCGCGCTCCACCCCTCGACGCAATCATGCCGCGTGATCTGGGCGCGCTGCGGAAAGGCGCGCAGGTCGGTCAGCGACAGGCTGAGCGGACGGGCCACCAGCCCATCGACGCGCAACCGCCAGTCGGCAAAGCGGTTCTCCGCCAGCGCGCGATAGGCATCGGTATTCGGATTGCGCGTGCCGTTCGACCGGAAGCGCGGCGACAGGTCCTCGGGCGAGAACTCGCGCGCGAGCGCATTGCGGTTGGTAATAACGCGCTGAAGGCTGCGATGCACCGCCTCCGCCTTGAACAAGATGTCACGCCCGGTCTCGCTGCTGCCGACGCGGTCGCATCCGACGAGCAGCCCGCCCGCCCCCGCGACAATCAGATTGCGGCGCGTGATCAGCGTCATGCCCCCTCCTCCGGCGGCACGCGCCATTTTCCGGTCAGCATTGACCGCACCTCGTTGAGCGGCCCGGCCAGAATGACCAGCGCCAGATGGACGATGATGAAGCCCGCCAGCAGCATCGCGACGATGAAGTGGATCGACCGCGCGCTCTGCCGCCCCCCGAATATGTCGAGCAGCCACGGCCACGCCGCATTCATCCCCGGCGACATGGCAAGCCCGGTAAAGATGACCAGCGGGAGCAATACGAAGATCACGCCCGCATAGCTGATCTTCTGAAAGATATTATACGCGCGCGGATTCTCGGGATCGTGGAAGCGCAATGCGAGGTGCGACTTGAAGTCGGCGATCAGATGCCCGCGCGACAATTCGCTGCGCCGGATGCGCAGGTCGCGCTGGAAATGCCGGTTGATCAGGCTGATGATCATGTACGCCAGCAACGCAAAACCCAGCACCAGCGCGAAGAACAGATGCCAGCGCCGCGCCAGCGCGAGATTATAGGTCGATGGAATGGTCAGCCATCCCGGCACGCGCGCGGTGTCGAAGAACCAGATCAGCTTGAACCAGGGCTGGTCGTAATTCGCGCCATATTCGCCCCAATAGAGCTGACCATGCGCGTTGAGGATCATCAGCCCGCTGCCGAGCAGAATGATCACGCTGATCGCGGTGGTCCAGTGCCACAAGCGGGTCGCCAGCGCATGGCGACGAATGACGTTGGGCAGTTCCGGGTCGCTCATGGTCACCAATACGCTTGGAGGGCAGTTGCGGTTACAGCCGGGCAAAAAACAGGATCGTCGTTCCCGCGGTGACAAGCAAGGTCCAAATCCGCACGACCCGTGCCGACAGGCGCTTTCCGATCACCGCCCCGCCGAACCCGCCCAGGATCGACCCGGCCAGCATCGGCAGGCACGCGCGCCACTCGACCATTGCAAAGCCGATAAACACGAATGCCGCGGCAAGGTTGGCGACGGCGAGCATCAGGGTGCGGATCGCGAACAGCGCGCGCGGTTCGATGTTGGCGAGCAGGCCATAGGTTGCGGTGGTCATCAGCCCGACCCCGCCGCCGAAATAGCCGCCGTAAATGCCGAGCAGCCCCTGCGCGCCGATCAGCGTCCGCCGCCCGATCGTTACGCGGGCGTGCAACCAGTCCGCCGCACGCCGCCCGAACGCCATCACGACAAATGCGAACAGCAACAGCCAGGGGATCACGACATCGAACGTGTCGCTGGGGGTCAGCACCAACAACAGACTGCCCCCCAGCCCGGCCACGAAGGTGATCGTGGCGAGCAGAAGCACCGACAGGCCCGCGACCGGCCCCAGTTCGTCGCGAAACCCCCATGCGCTGGCCGCCGCACCAGGCAACAGCGCGACGTTCGACGTGGCGTTGGCGATATTGGCGGGCAGCCCCAGCGCGATCAGCGCAGGCAATGTGGCAAATGTCCCGCCCCCGGCCAGCCCGTTCATCACGCCCCCGACAATCCCGGCCCCGGCGGCGAGCAGAAGTGCGGCGATGTCCATTCACGTTCCCTTGCGTCACACCGACCGATGCGACAAGCCCCAGCACCCGGGTTGACGGGGCACCGGC
>JBHYGP010000106.1:0-5615 GCA_051858935.1 Sphingomonas sp. | reverse complement strand
GCGCTGATCGCCTTCTACGAACACCGCACCTTCGTCAGCGCCGCGTTGCTCGGCATCAACCCGTTCGACCAGTTCGGCGTCGAGCTGGGCAAGGAAATGGCCAAGGCCGCCGAGCGCGGCGGACAGGATTTCGACCCCTCCACCGACGACCTGATCCGGCGCGCGTTCGGATGAGCGGCGACGAATATGTCTATGACGAAGCGAGCGGCGAATGGGTGCCCGCCTCGCAACTCGAGGCTGGCTCCGTGGAGAAGACCGTCGAAGTCCGCGATTCGGTCGGCAATCTGCTCGCCGACGGCGATCAGGTCACGCTAATCAAGGACCTGACCGTCAAAGGCGCCGGCCAGACCCTCAAACGCGGCACCCTCATCAAATCGATCCGCCTGACCGGCGACCCACAGGAAATCGACTGCAAGTTCGACGGCATCAAGGGATTGGTGCTACGCGCGGAATTTGTGCGGAAGCGGTGAGCGTCGTTCGCTTGTAGCTTACACTTCGAAGAACTCAGGATGCTCCTTCAACGCTTTTAAGACGGATCGGCATGTGTGGAGGACGTCATGCTTGATGCCGTCAGGTGTCGCTACCACAACTGTTTTAGGCATGTCCGACCAAGTCACGCCGCCCGAGAAATATGATCCGTCACTGAAGGCGGCACCTCCGCCTCTCTTCAAGTCTTCCGCCCTGAGACCAACTAGTTCCGATCTCCTATGCTGAGTGAGTTCAACGTGTTTGGCAGCGTTCGCAATCGCACGAATGATGTCAAATTTCGGAATTTTATCCGCAATTTCACCTGCAATTTGATATGGCTTTTTGCCTCTAACGCTCGCGACGACATCAGCGAAATGGTAGAGGATAATGCAACAGGAGATCGCAAGTTCGTAGCTCTCCGGCTCTTTCTCAAATCGCGCGCAAAGTGGCTCCGCGAGGTCGCCCAGATATACTTGAGGTTGAGAGAACGCCATCAAGTAGGGTTCTAGATATCAAGCGGCAAAAAGAAAAGTTATTGCTCAACTTCTGATTCGCCTTCGAGCAGGATCAACGCAAGCGAGCGGCACCCCACCCCCACCGTTGGCAATACCACCCCATGCCCCTATCTCCCGCTCCGACGACCCAATAGGAGCCCGACATGGCCGATTACGACTACGACCTTTTCGTCATCGGTGCAGGCTCCGGCGGCGTCCGCGCCAGCCGCGTTGCCGCCGCACACGGCGCGAAGGTCGCGATCGCCGAGGAATATCGCGTCGGCGGCACCTGCGTCATCCGCGGCTGCGTGCCCAAGAAGCTGCTCGTCTATGGTGCGCATTTCGCCGAGGATCTGAAGGACGCCCGCCGCTTTGGCTGGAACGTGCCCGATTGCGACTTCGACTGGGCGGTGCTGCGCGACAATGTGCTCTCGGAGGTCGACCGGCTCAACGGCGCGTACACCAACACGCTCGACAGCCACGGGGTCGAGATCGTCCACGAACGCGCCACCGTCTCCGGCCCGAACGAGGTCACGCTGGCGAGCGGCCGCACGATCACCGCAGGCAAGATCCTGATCGCGGTCGGCGCGCGCCCGCTGGTCCCGCCCTGCCCCGGCCACGAACATGGCATCACCTCGAACGAGGTGTTCCACCTCGACGCGCTGCCCAAGCGCGTGCTGATTGCAGGCGCGGGCTATATCGCCAATGAATTCGCCGGCATCTTCAACGAGTTTGGCAGCAAGGTGACGCTGATCAACCGCTCCGATGTCATCCTGCGCGGCTATGACGAACAGATCCGCGACCGGCTGCTGCAGATTTCGATGACCAAGGGCATTGATTTCCGCTTCCACGCCGAATTCCGCGGGATCGAGAAGCAGGCCGACGGCAGCCTCAAGGTCAGCATGACCAACCATGACGATATGGAGGTCGACTGCGTCCTCTTCGCCACCGGCCGCGTCCCCAACACCGACGGCCTGGGCCTCGCCGAGGCCGGGGTCGAACTCGACGCCAAGGGCGCGGTCGTGGTCGGCGCGGACAACAAGTCCAGCGTCGATTCGATCTACGCGGTCGGCGACGTCACCAACCGGGTCCAGCTCACGCCAGTGGCGATCCGCGAGGGACAGGCCTTCGCCGACACCGTCTTCGGCAACAAGCCGACGACGGTCGACTATGGCTGCATCCCCTCGGCCGTGTTCAGCCACCCGCCCATCGCCGGCGTCGGCATGACCGAGAGCGAGGCCAAGCAGAAATTCGGCGCGGTAAAGGTCTACACCTCAGACTTCCGCGCGATGAAGAATGTGCTGGCGAACCGCAACGAACGCGCGCTCTACAAGATGATCTGCGAGCCGACCTCCGGCAAAGTCCTCGGCCTCCACATGATCGGCCCCGACGCCCCCGAAATCCTCCAGGCGGCGGCGGTGGCGGTCAAGGCGGGGCTGACAAAGGACGATTTCGACCAGACCGTGGCGCTGCACCCGAGCATGGCGGAAGAGCTTGTTCTCATGAAGTGATCGGACGCGCAGCGCTCACCTGAGATTTTTTCGCACAAAGACACGAAGCCACAAAGGGGGCGCACCCCCTTCGTGGCTTCGTGCCTTTGTGCGCTATCTTGATCTGCTCACCGCTGTGCTTGCTATCAAGCCGTCGCGAGACCGTCAGCGTCCCGCAAACTGACGATACCGAGCCAACGGCAAACCATGCATTTCGACATAGCGGTTGGACGCCTCGACCGCCTCGGCATTCTCCACCAGCCAGCGCAGGACCGCTTGCTGTCGTTGTGCATCCGTCGATGGCGACAGGGGTGGCGGTGACGACATAGCCGACCCGTCAGCGGCAGCTGGAGTTAAGGATCACAAGCCCCTCCGGCTCGTCAGGCAGATCGTCGAGTGACGGTACATATTGCGGTTCGGCCATGAAATCGCACTGCGCGCCCAGCGCCGGGTAGCCCTCGGCACCGTGATGGACAAAGTACAGCGTCTGCTCTGCCCCATCACGGTGGGTAACATGAACGCGCCTGAACACCTTGAGAACGCCCGACGACACTGATGGCATCGGGCCATAGGCGGTGACCCGCACGGCTTGAACGGCGACAGATTCCGACTTCGCCGCCAAGTGCGGGCTTAGGGTCAGGGCCGTCAAAAGCGCGATCAGCACTCAAGCCCCCTCGCGCAACAACGCGTCCGCCTCGCTGTCCGCCTCACCCTCACCGGCAATCGCCCGCGTCGCGCCGACATCCATCGCGACATTGCCCAGCGTGCGGAAGATGTCGGGGATCGTCTCGACCGCCACCAGCAAGCCCAAAGGCGCGATCGGCACGCCCATCGCGATCGCGATCGGCGCGATCGACGACACGAAGCTGATCGTCCCCGGCAGCCCCACCGCGCCCATCGTCGTGATCGCCGCCGCCGCCCAGCCCGCGGCGATCTGCCCCGCGGTCAGCTCGATCCCGAACCAGTGCGCGACATAGATCGCGACGGCAAAGTTCATCGCCGGTCCGGTCCAGCGGAACAGCGCCACCGCCAGCGGCAGCACCACGCCGGCGCGCGCCACCGGCACGCCGAGCGATTCGGTCGATCGCAGCATCGCCGGCAGGCTGGCGAGCGAGCTTTGCGTCGATGCCGCCACCACCTGGCTCGGCAGGATCGCGCGGATGAACCGCCCCGGCGCCACCTTCGCCACGCCCCAGGCAAACGGCACCGCGAGCAGCCACAGCACCACGCCGACGGTGCACAGGATCGCGACATAGTGGAGCAACGCCCCGAACGCCGCCGTCCCCGCCCGCGCGCCGACGACATAGGCCAGCGCCCCGACCCCGATCGGCCCCAGCCACAGCACCCAGTTGATCACGACCAGCATCGCATTGCCGATCGCCTGGAAAAACCCGGTCAGCCGCTCGCGCTCCTCGGCCGGCAACCGCGTGATTGCAAAGGCAAAGACGGTGGTGAACAGGATCATCGGCAGGAACGCGTCATTGACCGCCGACGCGATCGGGTTCGACGGCACCAAAGCGACAAGGAAGGCGGAGAAGGGCGGAATCTCCCCCGTCGGCGGCGCCGTGCCCATCGCCTCGCTCAACGCCGTGCCGAGATCCGCCCCCAGCGGAAAGGCCGACAACAGCCCCAGCGCAATCGCTCCGCCCAGCGCGGACGAAATCCACAACAGCACGATGAAGGTAATGAACGCCCGCGTCGCCAGCGTGCTCGCCCGCGCCGCCTCCGCCGTCGCGGCGATGCCGGTGATCAGCAGCGACACGACCAATGGCACGATCGTCATCTGCAACGCGTGCAGCCACATCGTGCCGATCGGCTGGACCCAATCGGCGGCGACCAGAGCCCGCTCGGGCGCCAGCGCGGCAGCGATAACGCCGATGGCCAGCGCCAGAATGAGTGCAACGAAGATACGGGTTGCTTGCGACATGCTCGCCCTTGCGAAAAAGCGGCGCTATGACCGCGCCACGGGAATTGGCTTGTATCGAGATTCAGTTCAGGCTGAGCCGAAAGTGGTGGTTCTGTACGACCCGGAGCGCAGCGTACTCAAGGTACGTGAGCACCGGAAGCGTGCAGAGCCGCCACTTGCAGGCCAGCATGGACTGAAGGTCGATGCAAGCCGGGGCAACGTCGCAAAGCGGGCAGATATGGCAAGAAAATATTTCGGAACGGACGGAATCCGCGGCGCGACCAATGCGGGCCACATGACGGCGGCGATGGCGATGAAGGTCGGCATGGCGGCCGGCAAGCATTTCGTGCGCGGCGATCACCGCCACCGCGTGGTGATTGGCAAGGACACCCGCCTGTCGGGCTATATGATCGAAAGCGCACTCGTCGCAGGCTTCACCAGCGTCGGCATGGACGTGACCCTGGTCGGCCCGATGCCCACGCCCGCCGTCGCCATGCTGACCCATTCGATGCGCGCCGACCTCGGCGTGATGATCTCCGCCAGCCACAACCCTTACGCCGACAACGGCATCAAGCTGTTCGGCCCCGATGGCTTCAAGCTGTCGGACGAGGATGAAGCCGCGATCGAGGCGCTGATCGACGCCGAAATCCCGCTCGCCCCGTCGTCCGACATCGGCCGCGCCCGCCGGGTCGATGACGTCAAGGGCCGTTACATCCACTTCGCCAAGGCAACCTTCCCCGAAGATCTCAGCCTCGACAGGCTCAAGATCGTCGTCGATTGCGCCAATGGTGCCGCCTATCAGGTCGCACCCTCCGCGCTGTGGGAGCTGGGCGCCGAAGTCGTCGCGATCGGCGTCTCGCCCAATGGCAAGAATATCAACGACCAGGTCGGCTCCACCGCCCCGCTGACATTGTGCGAGACGGTGGTCGCATCGGGCGCGCATATCGGCATCGCATTGGACGGCGACGCCGACCGGCTGATCGTCGCGGACGAGCGCGGCGAGGTGGTCGATGGCGATCAGCTGATGGCGGCGATTGCCGGCGGCTGGGCGCGGCAGGGGCGGCTCGCAGGCGGCGGGCTGGTCGCGACGGTCATGTCCAACCTCGGCCTCGAACGCCATCTCGCAGCTCAAGGACTCGGGCTGGTCCGCACCAAGGTCGGCGACCGCCACGTCCTCGAAAAGATGCGCGCATCGGGCTATAATGTCGGCGGCGAGCAGTCGGGCCACATCATCCTGTCCGACTATGCCACCACCGG
>JBHYGP010000105.1:0-5626 GCA_051858935.1 Sphingomonas sp. | reverse complement strand
ACGGCGGGCGTCTATGGCCCCAACCCGTCGCTGGGCGGGACACGGGTGACCGAGGGCGCGTTCATCGACAGCTTCACCACCGCGGACTTCACCATCCAGTTCGCGATCACCGACAGCGTCACCCTGTCGGGCAGCGTCTACAACATCTTCGACCAGGATCCGCCCTTCGCACGCGAAGACTATAACTACGAGCCGTTCGTGGGGAATCCTCTGGGCCGCAACTTCAAGGTTGGCGTCAGCGCCAAGTTCTGAAGCCGGCACCTTCGGAGCCTCGTCGCGCGGGGAACGCGGCGGGGCTCCGTTTTATGTGGACGGGCGCGGGCCCGCGTGATGGAGTAACGGCGTATGGCGACGATCCCGGCACCTTCCCCCGAAGACGCGCTCGCCATCCGGCGGCGCAGCGCCACGCTGATCCTGCTCACCGCCGCCTATTTCTTCAGTTACATGGACCGGCAGATCCTCGCGATCCTGCAGGAGGACATCAAGGCCGAGCTGTTGCTGTCCGACACCCAGCTCGGGCTGCTCGCGGGGTTCGCATTTGCGATCTTCTACGCGACGCTCGGCCTGCCGGTCGCGCGGCTGGCCGACCGGGGCAATCGCGTCAACATCATCGCGATCGCGCTGACCTTGTGGAGCGCGATGACCGCGGTTTGCGGCCTCGCGCAGAATTTCGTGCAATTGCTGCTCGCGCGGATCGGCGTCGGCATCGGTGAGGCGGGATCGAGCCCGCCGAGCCATTCGATCATTGCCGACCTCTACCCGCCCGAAAAGCGCGCGGGAGCGATGGGGATCTACTCGCTCGGCGTCGTGCTGGGCGCGGCGGGGGGCACGATGATCGGGGGCACGCTCGCCCATTTCTTCGGGTGGCGCGTCGCGATGTTCGCGGTCGGCATTCCCGGCATCCTGCTCGCGGTGATCATCAAGCTGTTCGTGGTCGAGCCGCGCCGGGGCCTGTCCGACCCCAGCCATGTCCCTGCGGCACAGGGCGTAATGCCCAGCTTTGGCGAAGGCTTCCGCTCGCTCTTCGCCAGTCGCGCTGCAGTCCATCTGGTGCTGGGCGTCACCATTACGTCATTGATCGGGTACGGCCACACGGCGTTCGGCCCCAGCTTCCTGATCCGCACCATCGGGCTTTCCAAGATCGAAATCGCCTCGATCGTCGCGCCCGTCGCGGCGGTGTGCGGGACGCTGTCGGCGGTGCTCGGCGGGTGGCTGGCGAACAAGGCGGCGGTGCGCTGGGGGCTGCACAGCCAGGCGTGGCTGGTGCTGGTGATGAAGGGGGTGGGGCTGCCGCTGTCCTTCCTGTTCTTCGCGTCGAGCGATCCGTGGATCGCGATCCCGATCTACTGGGTCTCGCTGCTGCTGGTGAACTCCTATCTTGGCCCCAGCTTCGCGCTGATCCAGGGGCTCGCGCCGCTGCGCATGCGCGCGCTGTGGGCGGCGGTGACGTTGCTGGTGATCAACCTGATCGGTCTTGGCCTTGGCCCGACGATGATCGGGGTCATCTCCGACGCGCTGAAGCCGAGCTATGGCGAGGCCGAGGCGTTGCGGCTGGCGATGCTGACCTTCGCCGCGGCGACGCCCTGGGCGCTGTTCCATTACTGGCGCGCGGGGGTGTGGCTGAAGCGACAGGCAGCGGCTTAGCTTCGCCCGTCGCGCTTGGCGCACTGGATTGCGCGAGCTAGAACTGAGCCGACAGCAACCGTGCGAGTGATCCCTATGCGTTCGATTTCACGCGCCCTCGTTTCGACGCTGTTCTTGCTGACGCCCATGGCCGCCGCGCAGCAGGTGGCGATTTCCGACTATGATCCCAAGATCACCGCGCCTGCCTTTGCGGGGGAGGGGCCGGTCGTCGCGATCGATGGCGCGCACCAGAATTTCCATACGATCGAGGGCCGCTACGCGCCGTTCGCGACGCTGGCGCGCGCCGATGGCTATCGCCCGCGCGCACTGACCGAAGCGGCTACGGCGACATCGCTTACCGGAACGGCGATTCTCGTCATCGCCAACGCCCGCCAGCGCTATACAGCCGCTGAAATCGCGGCGATCCGGGGCTGGGTGGAGCAGGGCGGATCGCTGCTGCTGATCGCCGATCATGCGCCATTCGGAACCGCCACGACGCCGCTCGCGGCTGCGTTCGGGGTCGAAATGGGGAATGGGTATGTGGCGGCGCGTCAGGACGGAAAGATAACGTCGCGGATTGCCTTTTCCGGTCGGCTGCTTGGCGCGCATCCGATCACCGCCGGATCCGGGCCGGGCGGGCGTGTTCGGCGCGTCGAAAGCTTTACTGGCCAGTCGCTGTCGGTGCCCGCCGGCGCGGTGGCGCTGCTGACGCTGCCCGACGATGCGCTTGAGGTGGCGGGGTCGCCCCAGGTCGATGCCCTGCGGCGCGGGGAGAGCGTGCCGGGACGGCGCGTTGGTGGACGTGCGCAGGCGGTTGCGCTGGAATTAGGCAAGGGCCGAGTGGTGATCGCGGGCGAGGCAGCAATGTTCACTGCCCAACAGATGCAATCGGGTGCGAAGGTGGGGCTCGAGGTCGCCGACGACCAGCGCTTCGCGCGCAACGTCATGGCCTGGCTGGCGCGGGCGACTCCTTAGGCCCGGCTCAAAACTCCAGCACGCGATCGTCGAACAGGCCGAACACGATGGTCGAGGCGTAGAAGGCCACCGCGCGATCCCGCGGCATGGTGCTCGCCCATTTGCGCATGTCGAATGCGGCGTTCTGCAGCGCCATCATCGTCTGGCTGGCGACCAGCGGGTCGATCGCGCGGATCGATCCTTCCGCAATGCCGTCGGACAGCATCCCGGCATAGCGGCGCGCGATGCGGTTCGAGCGGTCGATCAGCGCGGTGCGCACGCGCGGCGGGAGGCCCGACAGCGCGGTGGTGCGCAGCAGCGGGCCGCGTTCGGAAAACTGGACGTCGAGCAGGGTGCCGATGATGCTGGTCAGCTTGCGCCAATGGTCGCCCGGACCTTCCTCAGCCAAGCGTTGCGCGTCGGCGATCAGGTCGAAGCTGCGCTTGTAGCATTCGATCACCAGCTCGTCCTTGGCGTCGAGATGGTGGTAGAAGCTGCCCTTGGTGACGTTGAGCTCGCTCGCGATCTTTTGCACCGATGCGCCGCGATAGCCGAGTTCGTTGATCAGCCGCGTCGCCGCGAGCAGGAACGCCTCGCGCCCCGGCTCGGCCTCGTCATGGATCAGGTCGAGCGGCTCGGGCTTCCAAACATCGCCCGGCGTGGCGATGCCGTGGCGGAACACGTCCATCAGCCGGCTTTCGACGCGGGGATATTCGTCGACCTCGTAGCGCGTGATCCAAGCGGGCAGCCAGAAGGTGTTTTCGAGCAGGACATGCGCCCGCCCGCCGCGCAGATCGGTTTCGGCGCGGGTGCCCCCTTCGCCCCATAGCGCGCGGGTCTTGCGGAAAATCTGCTGCCAGCGCTGCATCAGGCGGGTGCGCATCTCGCCTTCCATCGCGCGCAGATCGGACAGGATCGCGAACGCCTTTTCCTCGCCCCTATGGATGCGCGCGAGCCGCTCCATGTTGATTGCGAGATAGCGGGCGACGCGCGTTTCGGGCGTGCCCTCCTGATGCGCCGCGTCGAGCATCGCGTCCAGCCGGTCGAGCGTGACCTCGAACGCGGCGGCGGCAAGGTCTTCCTTGCGCTTGAAATAATAGGTAACGCTGGTGGTGTTGAGGCCCACGCGCTGTGCGACATCGGCGAAGGTCATGCCCTTCGCGCTCTGATCGTTGATCACGTCCGCCGCCGCCGCGAGGATCGCGTCGCGCTTGGCGCGGAACCGTTTTGTTTCCCCCCGTGCCTCTTCGGGCACTGCGTCTTCGGCGTTCATCCGATTAGATTAGCAAATTTGATTCGAACGAACAGTCCTAAAGCGCAGCAATGCAATGCAGAGGGAAGCGCAGCGGAAAAATGCGGCGTGACCCACTTTACCGAATATCGGGTATGGCCTAATCGAGTCGAAACGGATTCAAGAAGGAGAGGGCGCATGGATTTCACGCTGACGGAGCGCGAGACCTATTTCCGCGACCGCGTGAAGGGGTTCATCGACCAGCATATCACGCCGCGCCAGGATGAGTATCGCCGTCAGGTGCGCGAGGGCGAGCGCTGGAAGGTGCTGCCGGTGATCGAGGAGTTGAAGCCGGTCGCGCGGGCGCAGGGGCTGTGGAATTTCTTCATGCCGCCGCATTCGGGCCAGACCCATGTCGACGATACATTCGAGTTCGAGGGGACGCAGCTCACCAACCTCGAATACGCGCTGTGCGCCGAGGAGATGGGGCGCGCCGGATGGGCGAGCGAGGTGTTCAACTGCTCCGCGCCCGACACCGGCAATATGGAGGTGCTGCACCGCTACGGCACGCGCGAGCACAAGGAGCGCTGGCTCAAGCCGTTGATGGATGGCGAGATCCGATCGGCGTTTCTGATGACCGAGCCGGACGTCGCCTCATCCGACGCGACCAATATCCAGACGTCGATGGTCCGCGACGGCGATCATTATGTGATCAACGGCCGCAAATGGTGGTCGTCGGGCGTCGGCGATCCACGCTGTGCGGTGGCGATCGTGATGGGCAAGACCAACCCCGACGCCTCGCGCCATGCGCAGCAGAGCCAAATTTTGGTGCCGATGGACGCGCCCGGCGTTCGCGTGGAGCGCATGCTTTCGGTGTTCGGGTATGATCACGCGCCGCACGGCCATGGTGAGGTGGTGCTGGAGAATGTCCGCGTTCCAGTCGAGAATATCCTGCTCGGCGAAGGGCGCGGGTTTGAGATCGCGCAGGGCCGGCTTGGGCCGGGGCGCATCCACCATTGCATGCGATCGATCGGCGTTGCCGAAATGGCGCTGGAGCTGATGTGCAAGCGGTTGCTGAGCCGCGTCGCGTTCGGCAAGCGTATCGCCGACCATTCGATCTGGGAGCAGCGCGTCGCCGAAGCGCGCTCGAACCTGGAGATGATGCGCCTGCTGTGCCTCAAGGCCGCGGACATGATGGACAAGGCGGGCAACAAGTCGGCGCAGGGCGAGATCGCCATGATCAAGGCGATGGGGCCGCGCATGACGCTCCAGATCCTCGATGACGCGATTCAGGCGTTCGGCGGCGCGGGCGTGTCGGGCGACACGCCGCTGGCGAGCGCATGGGCGAGCATGCGCACGCTGCGCTTTGCCGACGGGCCGGAT
Organism: Sphingomonas sp.; assembly: GCA_051858935.1. Classification (GTDB taxonomy): domain Bacteria; phylum Pseudomonadota; class Alphaproteobacteria; order Sphingomonadales; family Sphingomonadaceae; genus Sphingomonas. Next base: position 435 of record JBHYGP010000105.1, on the reverse strand, counting down.
GAGGTCCACAACCGGGCGATCGCGCGGTCGGAGTTCGGGAAGTACGGTGAGTTCAAGGCGGACCGGCCGAGCAGCGGCGACATGGCGGTGACGCGGTAAGTCTTAAGCCCCTCCCCTGAAGGGGAGGGGCTAAGAAGGGAGAAGATGTGAAAGCAGCAGTCCTGTTCGAGGCCGGCAAGCCGCTCGAAATTCACGACATCCGCATCGACAAGCCCGGCCCGCGCGAGGTGCTGGTGCGCACGGCGGCGTGCGGCGTGTGCCGGTCGGACCTGCACTTTGTCGACGGTGCCTATCCGCATGCGATGCCGACGGTGCCGGGGCATGAGGCGGCGGGGGTGGTCGAGGCGGTGGGAAGCGAGGTCACGCGGCTGAAGCCCGGGGACCATGTCATCACCTTCTTCACCGTGTTCTGCGGATCGTGCGAGTTCTGCATCT
>JBHYGP010000104.1:0-5666 GCA_051858935.1 Sphingomonas sp. | reverse complement strand
GCGATCGGGGTGATGCAGGCGGCGCTGCCCGATGGGCGCTGGGGGCCGTTGCTGAAGGGCACGCCGAAGGGCGATATCCGCCACCTCGTCCCCGATGCCCGCGCGATTGCCGCGATGGATGCGCCAGCCCGGCCCGCGCTGATCCTGTTCCCGGCCTTTGGCCATCACGTCGCCGAGCGGACGGTCGAGCCGAGCGAGTGTTTCGTTCGGCTGACGCAGGCATCGACCAACTATGTCGCGCTGGGCGAGGCCGGGTTCGACGCTCTGACCGGCCTGGTGCGCGGCGTGCCGGCGCGGGCGATCGACTATCCCGACACCGATGGCGCGATTGCGCTGGTCGAGCGGCTGTGGGGGGAGTTGGCGTGAGCGGCGCGCTGGTCGCCCGCGCGCTGCGCGATCCGGCGTCGGTACTCGCGCTGGATGCGGCGGGCTGGACGGCGTTGCTGTGCGCGGCGCGGGCCGAGACGCTGATCGGGAGCCTGGCGCACCGGGTCGAGGGGTTGGCCATACCGCCCGCGGCGGCGCGGGTGCTGGCGGACGCGCGCGCGGCGGCGGAACAGGGGCGGATGGCGGCGTTGTGGGAGGCGGAGATGGCGCGGCGTGCGCTGGCGCCGTCCGGCATGCCGGTGGTGCTGCTCAAGGGCACCGCGTTCGTCGCGAGCGGACTGGCGGCGGGGCAGGGGCGGCAGATCGGCGATCTCGACATCCTCGTGCCGCGTGACCGGATCGAGGAGGCGGAGGCGCTGCTGCTTTCCGCCGGGTGGGAGTGGGTCAAGCCCGACCCCTATGACGACGCCTATTATCGCCGCTGGATGCACGAACTGCCGCCGCTGATCCATCGCGAGCGTGACCGGATGATCGACGTCCACCACACGATCCTCCCGCTCACCGCGCGGGTGACGCCCGATGCAGCGGCGCTGATCGCCAGTGCGGTGCCGCTGGTTAATGGCCTGTCGGTGCTGCCGCCGGAGGGGATGGTCGTGCATGCGGCGGCGCATCTGTTCGCCGATGGCGATCTGCAGGGGGGCTTACGCAACCTGTGGGATATCCACTGCCTGCGCGACGAGTTTGGCGGGGTGGAGTTCGACCTTAGCCTCGCGGCCTGCGCGGCGCAGCATGGCCTGACGCGGGCGGTCGAGCGGGCGCTGCGGCTATCCGCGCATCTGTTCGGGGAAGGCGCAGCACTGACGCTGGCCGATCGCGTCTATGTCCGCCGCCTGCTCGCCCGCGACGGATGGGGTCGGCGCACGCGCAAGCTGACCGAGTTCGCCTTCTACCTGCGCGGCCATTGGCTGCGCATGCCACCGCTCATGCTGGCGCGGCACCTGTGGACGAAGTGGCGGAAGGGCTACCGCCCAGCCGGATGAGCGTGGGCACGAGTTCGGCATAGCCGTCGATCACTGCATCCGCGCCGAGCTCCGCGACCGGCTGCATCAGGAAGCCGAAGCTGACCGCGATGCTGGGGATCCCGGCATTTTTCGCGGCCAGAATGTCGTAGATCGAATCGCCGACAAAGGCCGCGCGACCGCCGCCGCAGCGGGCGATCATCTCGTGGATCGGGGCCGCTGAGGGCTTGGCATTGCCGCGCCCCATCGTGTCGCCGCCAATGACACAGGCAAAACGGTGGTCGATGCCGACTTCGCGCACCAGCCGCGTCGCGAACCGTTCGAACTTGTTGGTGACGATGGCGAGCTTGACGCCGCGCGCCTCCAGGTCGTCCAGTGCTTCGCTCAGCCCGGCGAAGGGCACCGTGCCGTGCGAGAGATTGTCGCCATAGAATTCCAGCAGCGCGGGGTAGGCGGTCGCCATCACCACATCGTCAAAGCCGCCCGATTCCTCCAGCCCCTGTTTGAGCATGTTCTTCGCCCCGCCGCCGATCATCGTTTTGATGCGGTCGGGCGCAAGAATGGGACGGCCGACCAGCGCGAGCGCATGATTGGTCGCGGCCAGCAGGTCGGCGCTGGTGTCGAGCAGCGTGCCGTCGAGGTCGAACCCGACGATATCGAACGGAAAATCGGTCATCACGCCAAATGCCGGTGCCGCTATGGAAATTGCAACATGATCGTGGCAGGGCCGCGCCCAAGGGGAGCTATCTACCGATGACCAAGCCGATCGCCGCGATCATCCTTGCCGCCGGAAGCGGGACGCGGATGAAGTCCGATACGCACAAGGTGCTGCACCCAATCGCCGGCAAACCGATGCTGCTGCACCTGACCGATGCCTTCGCGGCGGCGGGCGCGGCGGAGAAGATCGTCGTGGTCGGCGCACGGCGCGAGCAGGTCGAGACTGCGGTCGCACCGCTCGGCGTCAAGATCGCGCATCAGGACGAGCAACTTGGCACCGCGCACGCGGCGCTGATGGCGCGTGAGGCGCTGGCCGGGTTCGACGGCATCGTGATCGTCGCGTTCGGCGATACGCCCTTCCTCTCGGCGCCGACCATTGCGGCGATGGCGGCGCGGCTGGACGCGGCCGATGCGCCACGCGTCGCGGTGCTCGGCTTCCGCCCCGACGATGCCAAGGCTTATGGCCGGATCATTGCGACTGGCGACGGCGCGATCTCGAAGATGGTCGAATATAAGGACGCGACCCCTGAGGAGCGCGCGGTCGACCTGTGCAATTCGGGCGTGACTGCAGTGCGCGCCGCCGACCTGTGGCCGCTGCTCGACCGTGTCGGTAACGACAACGCGGCGGGCGAATATTACCTCCCCGACATCGTCATGCTCGCGCTGGCCGATGGCGACCGCGCGGTGGTGGTCGAAACCGACGCCGACGAGGTGATCGGGATCAACAGCCGTGCCGAACTGGCCTATGGCGAGGCGCGCTGGCAGGCGGCGCGCCGCGCAGCCGCGATGGCCGACGGCGCGACGCTGATCGCGCCGGAGACGGTGTGGTTCGCGCACGACACCGTGCTGGGCCGCGACGTGACGGTCGAGCCGAATGTGGTGTTCGGCCCCGGCGTCACTGTCGCGGACGGCGTCACGATCCGCGCCTTTTGCCATATCGAGGGCGCGACGATCGCGACCGGCGCGGAAGTCGGCCCCTATGCGCGACTGCGTCCCGGCACAGTGCTGGGCGAGAAGAGCAAGGTCGGCAATTTCGTCGAGACGAAGAAAGCGGTGCTGGGCAAGGGCGCGAAGGCCAATCACCTTACCTATCTGGGCGATGCGCAGGTAGGCGAGGGCGCGAACATTGGCGCGGGCACGATCACCTGCAACTATGACGGCTTCTTCAAATATCCGACCGTGATCGGCGCGGGCGCGTTTGTCGGGTCGAACAGCGCGCTGGTCGCGCCGGTCAGCATCGGTGAGGGCGCGATTGTCGGCGCGGGCAGCGTTGTTACGAAGGACGTCGAGGCCGACGCGCTGGCGCTGGTCCGCCCCGAACAGACTGCGCGCGCAGGATGGGCGAAGCGGTTCCGCGCGGCGATGGCGGCACGAAAGGCAGCGAAATGAGCGATATCTATGAAGGCAAGCCGTTCCTTAAGCTGCTCGACGCCTATGTCCTCGACGCGATCGGCGCGCGCGATGCGGATAGCGACGCGGCGCTGACCGCGATGGAACCCAAGTTTCGTGAACTGTTCGGCGGGACTGGTGACTGGCGAACGATGGTCGCAGAACGGATGCAATTCCCTGACGGCATGGCGGGGGCGATCAACGAGGTCTGGACCAAGGGGCGCGTGAAGTTCATCGCCGCGCAGGGGCATGAGCCCGACCCGCTGGAATTCATGCGGAGCTTTGTCGACACCAACTTCCCGCATTGACATGATATCATGATATGATATCAGTATATCAATGACCCGCATCCTTGCCGATCTGCCCGATGAGGACATCAAATGGCTCGACGCCCAGGCGGCCGAGCAGGGCAAGTCGCGTGCCGCAGTGCTGCGGGAGGCAGTTGCGGCGTATCGGTCGGAAGCGCCGAAGGACTGGCTCGACATCGGCTTCGGCGCCTGGGCACGGCACGGCATCGTCGCTGATCCACACGAATATGAACGACATCGGCGGGCCGAATGGACGCGCCCGTGGGACGATGATTACGAAGAGGTGCGTGCGGAATCGCCTGACTGTTTTGACGACTATGACGACAAGGAACGCGCGCACTATCTCGCGTTGACGCGCAAGGCAGAGGCTGAGCGCGATAAGGGCGCTGCATGAGCGGCTACAGCCTCGACGCCAATATCGTCATCGATGCCCTGCTGAACCACGAACCTGCGCATCACGAGTTGCGCCGGATCGCGCAAAGCGGGACGCGGATGTGGATCAGCCGGATGGCGTGGATCGAAGTGCTGTCCAAGGGGAGCGATGCCGCCGTGCGCGACGTGATGACCTTTGTCGATCGCTTCGGCCTCGACGAGATCGACGCGGAAATTTCCCACCGCGCCGCCGCGCTCCGCCGCGAACGTCCGCGCCTCAAGTCACCCGATGCCATCATCCTTGCGACCGCCCAGATCCGCGGCCGCGTCCTCGTTACCCGTAACACCAGGGATTTCCCGGCGAACATGCCGGGCATCCGCGTCCCCTATACCCTCTAGAGTCGAGAGCAGACCCCATGTGTGGAATCGTTGGAATCCTGGGCCGCGAAGATGTTGCCGACCGGCTGCTCGACGGCCTCAAGCGGCTCGAATATCGCGGCTATGACTCGGCCGGCATCGCCACGATCGTCGATGGCGGCATCGCGCGCCGCCGCGCATCGGGGAAGCTGGTCAATCTTGGCAAGGTGCTGGCCGAAGATCCGCTGCCCGGCAATGTCGGCATCGCGCATACCCGTTGGGCGACGCATGGCGGCCCGACCACCAGCAACGCGCATCCGCACGCGACCGGCGAGGTCGCATTGGTGCACAACGGCATCATCGAGAATTTCAAGCCGCTGCGCGAGGAATTGCTGGCGCGCGGCCGCGTGTTCGAGAGCGAGACCGACACCGAAATCGTCGCGCATCTGGTCAGCGAACAGGTCGAGGCGGGACTCGACCCCGTTGCCGCGGTGAAGGCGGTGCTGCCGCGCCTCCACGGCGCCTTCGCGCTCGCCATCCTGTTCCGCAGCCATCCCGACATGCTGATTGGCGCGCGGCTCGGCTCGCCGTTGGTGGTCGGCTATGGCGAGGGGGAAACCTATCTCGGCTCCGACGCGCTCGCGCTCGCGCCGCTGACCCAGCGTATCTCGTACCTGGAGGAGGGCGACTGGGTCGTCCTCACCCGCGACGGCACGCAGGTCTATGACGTCGAGAACAACGCCGTCGAACGGCCGATCGTCAATTCGGGCGCGTCGGGCCAGCTGATCGACAAGGGCAATCACCGCCACTTCATGGCGAAAGAGATCTACGAACAGCCGATCGTCGTGGCACAGACGCTGCGCGGCTATCTCCAGCGGCTCGAGGAGCAAGTGACGCTTCCCATCCCCGAATTCGACCTGTCGGCGATCCGCCGCGTCACCATCGTCGCGTGCGGCACCAGCTATTATGCCGGGATGGTCGCCAAATACTGGTTCGAGCAGTTTGCCCGCGTCGCGGTGGACATCGATGTGGCCAGCGAGTTCCGCTATCGCGCGCCCGTCATGGAGCCAGGTGGCCTCATGATCGTCATCAGCCAGTCGGGTGAGACCGCCGACACGCTCGCCGCGCTGCGCCACGCCAAGGCGGAGGGACAGACGATCGCTGCCGTGGTCAATGT
>JBHYGP010000103.1:0-5690 GCA_051858935.1 Sphingomonas sp. | reverse complement strand
ACGCCGTCCGAACTCGGCCTGGCTGTCCAGCATGTCCTCTCCCATCATCGTTTGTTGTATGATGACTGATGGGTTGGCGGGATGCAACCTGTAAGTCAGGTTTTCAAACGACGGTCGCGGCCAAGGTGGAGCGTCAAGTCGGCCTCGCCCGGCATGGTCCGCAGGATCGACCGCGTCAGCCGCTCATAATGCTGCACAAAGCGGTCGAGCGCCGCGTCGTCCATCGCCAGCGTCGGGTCACGTCCGTCCGCGCGCAACCGCTCGCGCAACGCCGCCTCCTGCTCGCCCCGCCAGCGCCGCACGATCGCAAACTCCGGCGCAGCCAGCAGCACAAGGCGGTCCATCCGCCCGAACAAGGCGCGATACGGCCCGGCCAGCGCGGCATTCACCGCCGTCCGCCAAACCCCTTCAGGGTCCTCCTCACGCTCAAGGGCATTGACCGGCGCGACCAGCTCGGCGGCAGGCTGCGGCCGTGCACCCACGCACCAGCCTTCGAAAATCAGCAAATCGAGCACCCCCGGCGCATCCCACGCGTCGGGCGGCAGCGGCGCATCGCTCGCCTTGTCGAACTGCGGCAACTGAACTGCCGCCCCGGCCTTGACCGCATCGAGGATCGCGCAGCCCGCCGCGACATCATGCGTCAGCGGCACCCCGCGCGTCGCCAGCAACGGATGGATATCGCGCGCCAGCTCGGCCCGCGCGGCACGCCCCAGATACAGATCATCGAGCGACAGCGTCGCGGCGCGCACGCCCGCTGCATCGAACCGCGCGACCAGCGCCTCGGCCAGCGTGGACTTGCCGCTCCCCTGCGCGCCGCAAATGCCGAGTATCAGCGGCCCGCGCGCGTCATCCAGCCAGTGCGTAACCGCCTGCGCGACCGGTTCAAGCGACGCGATCAAGCGGCGCTTCCCCGGCGAAGAACCGGTCGAGATTGTCCGCGACCTTCATCCCCATCGCCTCCCGCGTCTCCCGCGTCGCCGAGCCCAGATGCGGCAACAGCACCACGTTGGCCAGCCCGACCAGCGCCGGATGCACGCGCGGCTCATCGGCATAGACATCCAGCCCCGCCGCCGCGATCGTCCCGTTCGCCAACGCATCGGCGAGCGCCGCCTCGTCGATCAATGTCCCGCGCCCGGTGTTGATCAGCACCGCATCGGACTTCATCACCGCCAGCGCATCACCATCGATCATATGCCGCGTCGCCGCGCCCCCCGGCGCGTGGAGCGACACGATGTCGGCAACGCGCAACAGGCTGTCGAGCGTCGCGTGATAGGCAGCGACCGGCACGTCCTCGGCCCGGCTGCGGCTATGCACCGCGACCTCCAGCCCGAACGCGCGCGCCCGCTCGGCAACGGCGCGGGCGATGCGGCCATAACCGACCAGCCCCAGCATTTTCCCGCGCAGTGACTGCCCCAGCAGATGCGTCGGTCGCCACCCGCTCCACGCACCCGCGCGCAGCTCGCGCTCGCCCTCCCCCGCACGCCGCGTCGCCATCAGGATCAGCGTCATAGCCATGTCGGCGGTGGCGTCGGTCAGCACATCGGGCGTGTTGGTCACCGTAACGCCCGCGTTGCGCGCAGCATCCAGGTCGATATGCTCGAACCCCGCGCCGTAATTCCCGATGATCCGCGCCCTGCGCCCTTCGGTCATTATGATCTCGCGCGTGATCTTGTCGGTCACGGTCGGGCACAGCGCATCATAGTCGCGCATCGCCTGCGCCAGCGCCGCAGCGTCCATTGGCGCATCACTCAAGTTGCGCGTCACATCATAGTTCGCAGTCAACCGCGCCTCGACAGCGTCGGGCCAGCGGCGGGTAAGCAGGATCCGGGGCTTGGTCATCCGGCCACCCTAGCGCCGCCGAAACACCGGCGCGCGCTTTTCGGCGAACGCCGCACGCCCCTCTTGCGCATCCTCGGTCGCGAAACAGATCGCCTGAAGGTCGCGCTCATAGTCGATCGCCTTTTCCCACGGCATGGTGTGCGCGGCACGCAGGTTGAGCTTGGCCGTCTCCGCCGCGATCGGCGCGCGCGATGCGATCGTCGCCGCAATCTCGTGCGCGCGGGTCAACAGCGTATCGGGTGCGACGACTTCGCTGACCAGCCCCCAGGCCAGCGCCCGCTCGGCGTCGATCATGTCGCCGGTCAGCAGCATCATCGCGGCATTGGACGTACCCATTGCATAGGTCAGCCCCGCCGCCATCCCGCCGCCGCCGATCCAGCCGAGCTTGATCTCCGGCGCAGCGAAACGCGCATTGCTGCTGGCGATGCGGATGTCGGCGGCCATCGCCGTTTCCAGCCCGCCGCCGAGCGCATAGCCATTGACCGCCGCCACCACCGGCTTGCGACAGGCGCGCAGCGCGTCGCAATAATCGTCGCGATTGCGGAAGTCCCATGGCGTCGCATAGGCATCCAGCGTGGTGATATCGGAGCCGGCGGAAAACGCCTTCTCTCCCGCCCCGGTAATGACGACGCAGCGCACAGCATCGCTCGCGTTGCACTCAGCCACCGCAGCGATCAGCGCAGCCGCCATCTCGGGGGTCAGCGCATTGAGCTTGGCCGGGCGGTTGAGCGTGATCGTGGCGACATGGTCGGCCACATCGAACAACAGGTCTTGGGTCATGTCTCGGCTCCTGCCGGATGATGGGTGCGGTACAGGGTTTCGAGATCGTCCAGCACCGGATCGGCGGCGGCGCCCGCGATCAGCGCCGCGCGCAGCCGCGCCGAAGCTGCAGTCTGGAACGCAATCGCGCCGTCATAGCGGGGCCGCAGCAGCGCCTGCTCCACGCTCGCCAGGGTCGCCGCGAAGAAGTTGCCGGTCGCAGCGTTGACCGCCGCATCCTGCCACGCCGCGCGCACCGCCGGCTGGCCGTCATGCTGCGGAATGAAGGTCCGCTGCACCGCGTCCGACATCAGCCAGCGCAGATGATCGAGCAAAGCGGGCGTCACCGCACAGCGTTTCGACACGCCGATCCCGGTTCCACCCAGCGTCGATCCGATGCGCCCATCCGGCCCGCCCGGCGCATCGGCAAACCCCACGCCACGCGTCGCATAGTTCACATAGCCATAGATGAGTGGGCAGAGATCAATCCCCTCTCCCCGCTCGATCGCACCCAGCATCGCGATCGGGTTCAGCGCCTGCGCCTTCACCGTCACATCGCCGGTCAGCGCCAGCATCAGCGCATAGGCTTCGCGCCCGATCGCGCGATCCATGAACGCGTCGCCCGATCGCGGTGCGCCGAATGCGCCGCACACCGACTGACAGCTCAGGATTGCATGCGGCCCGGCCAGCGACAGCGCGACAGCGCGGCGCTGGCTCAGCGCGGGAAGCTCTGCCCACGCCACTGGAGGCCTATCGACCCGGTCGCTGCGATAGGCCATCACCTGCGTTGCCGCGTCGAGCGGCAGCGCCCAATGCTGTCCTGCATAATGATAGCTCGCCAACGATGGCCCAGCGACCGCCGCCTGCCATCCCGCAATTTCGTCCGCCGCGAACAACGCCTCGACCGGCACCAGACATCCCGCCGCCACCGCCTCGCCGACATGCGGATGGTCGAGCACGACCAGGTCATAGCGCGCGCACAAATCCGCGATCGGGTGGGATTCGAACCCTTCGAGCGGATGCTTGTCCCAGTGCAGCGACAGCCCCTCGGCCTGCGCCGCGGCGGCAGCCAACGCATTAAATCCGCGCGGATGATCCCAGGTCAGGCCGCGCCAAACAGCTTTCGAGGCTCCGGGCGTGCTCATGCGTGCTGCTTGACCACGCCCGCCGCGATCAGGGCGTCGATCCGCGCCTCATCGACCCCGGCTTCGCGCAGCACGTCGCGGCTATGCTCGCCGACCAGCGGCGCGCCGCGTTCGATCGTCGAGGGGGTCTTCGAAAAGCGGATCGGAAAGCCCGGCACCTTGACCCGACCTTCGGTGCGGTGGTCATATTCGACGAAGGTGCCGTTGTGCGCGATCTGCGGATCATCGACCAGCTCGGCATAGCCATAGACCGGCCCCGCCCAGATGTCGCGCTCACGCATCGCCGCCAGCCACTCAGTGGTGGAGCGCTTCAACAAATTCTCGCGCACCCTGGCGAAAATCTCGTCGCGCATCGCCCAGCCATCGCGCTGGTCATCGAGCTCGGCAAAGAACGGGTCGTCGAACAGCTCCGCGAGCTTGGCATAGGGTGCCATCGCCAGCGTCATATAGCCGTCGGCGGTCGCGAACACGCCATAGGGCGCGCGGATATAGCTGTGCGCATGCGGTTCGGCCGAACGCGACTGCGGCTTGTTGCCGACGGTGAACACCGACAATTCCTGCATCTGAATCGTCGTGATCGCGTCGAGCATGTTGACCTGAACCAGCTGGCCCTCGCCGGTCCGCTCGCGGTGAAACAGAGCGGCGAGCGCGCCTTCGAACGCCGAATAGGCGGTGATCGCATCGACCAGATACTGACCGGCGGGCGATGGCGGCGCGCCTTCCACCCCGGCGGACAGCATCGCGCCCGACATGCCCTGCAGCAACAGGTCCTGCCCCGGATAGAAACGGTATGGCCCATCCTCGCCATAGCCCGACATCGACACATAGATCAGCCGCGGGTTGATCGCCGACAGCGTCGCATAATCGACACCCAGCCGCTCGGCGACGCCGGGGCGATAATTCTGTAGGAATACGTCCGCGTCCTTGACCATCTCCAGCAACAGCGCCTTGCCCTCCGCCGATTTGAGGTCGATCGCCAGGCTGCGCTTGTTGCGGTTGAGCGCAAGGAACGACACGCACACTTCATTGCCGGTCGCGCCCCCCGCCGGGGCGTGGCGCTGCCACTCGCCGGTCACCGGCTCGACCTTGACCACATCGGCGCCCATGTCGCCCATGCGCTGCGCCGCGAACGGCCCGGCCATTGCGATCGAACAGTCGAGCACACGGATGCCGCTCAGGATATTCTGCACTTCAAATCTCCTCGCGGGGATTGGTCGAAACTCGGGCCAGGTGGAGCCGAAAAGGGTGATTTGAGAGCACCGGAGCGCAGCGTACTTTCAGTACGTGAGCACCGGAGCGCAACAAATCGCACTTTGCAGGCCCGCATGGGTCGAGTTTCGGCCAATCCCCTCAATTCATGGTCCAGCCGCCGTTTACGTGCAGCGTCTGGCCGGTGACGAAACCGGACTGCTCGCTCGCGAAAAAGGCGATGGCGTTGGCGATGTCATGGGCGGAGCCACGGCGCTTGATCGACTGGGCGTCGAGCACCATGCGGCTATAGCCTTCGGGATCGGGGTGGATTTTCTCGGCGTCGGTCGGAAAGGCGCCCGGCGCGATTGCGTTGACGGTGACGCCATCGGGGCCGAACTCCCGCGCCCAGGCCCGTGTCAGCCCGATCAGCGCCATTTTCGACGCGACATAGGGCGACAGGTTCGCCCATCCGCCCGACACAGTGATGCTCGACACGTTGATGATCCGGCCAAAGCCCTTGGCGCGCATCCCCGGCAGCGCGGCCTGCACCGCGACGATGCCCGCATCCACATTGACGCGCTGCACCGCCTGATGCTCCTCGATCGAATACTCCTCAAACGGCTTGGAGGGGTAGATCGCGGCATTGTTGATCACGATGTCGAACCCGCCGGTCACCCCGATCAGCTGGTCGAGCGTGGCGCGGAAACCGGCCAGATCGGAAAGATCGCCGGTCGAGACGATCAACTCGCCCTTCCC
>JBHYGP010000102.1:0-5707 GCA_051858935.1 Sphingomonas sp. | reverse complement strand
ACAACCCCGCTCACCTCACCGCTGTGCCACCACCATCGGCTGGTTCGGCACCGCCGCGCGGATCTCGGGCGAATACATCGCCTCGACCCGACTCGGCGGCAGCTGCAAGCGGCCCGCCGCGTTCAACCGCATCGCGTAACTCACGCTGTGCGTCCCGCGCGGCATCCACGCGAAGTAACCGCGCCACGCATCGCGCCCGCGCTCGACATAGCTGGTCCCGCCGCTGCTGGTGCCTTCCGCCAGCATCTCGGATTGCCCGCCGAGCGACCCGATCACCGTCGCGCCCGCCGGCACCGGATCGCTGATCACCACCCAGTTGCGATCGGCAGTCGCCTCGACCGTCAGCGTCACCTTCAGCACGTCGCCGCGCGTCAGCACGCCCTTGGTCTTGGCCTGCACCACCTCGACCGTGCGGGTAAGCTTGTAGCCAGCATTCAGCGGCTGGGTCAGCGGCACCGCCGCCTTGACCTGCACGCTCGCCCACGGCCCCGCCCCGCCCGACTGGGCGAGCACCAGCGGCGTCTGCGCACGCGGCAAAGCGAACAACAGGCTGCGCTGCGGTTCCGCCAGCGGCCAGCCGCGCGTCACCACCTGCGTGCCGATCGTCGCGGTCGTCACCCCCGCGACCTCAGCCGCAGGATAGACCCCCTCGAACTTGCGCGCGGCGATCACGCCCCAGGCGTTCGCGGTGGTCGTGTCCCAATGCCCGCGTTGCTGGCGCAGCGCCGCGCCGACCATCATCTTCGGCCCCTCGCCCTGGAACGCCGGACGGCCCAGCGTCGCGACCAGCGCCTTGAGCACCGATTCATCGCCCGACGCCATCAGCCACCAAGGGGTGTTACCCTTGTCCGACAGGTCGATCCGCGTCCCTTCATACACCAGCCGCGTCTTGAGCACGCCCTCCGCCGCCGCGCGCAACTGCGCACCATTGGCAAGGCCGGGTACGCGGCCGAGCGCCGCGATATAATCGGCCAGCGTCGAGGTCGGCATGTCCTGCGGCGTGATGCCCAGCTGCCCCAGCATCGCCGCCGATGCCGCGCCCTGCCGCGCCAGCGCCGCGAACGCCGCGACCTTTTGCAGCCGCACATCGCCATAATCGTCATGCCGCAAGCGCCCGTCGAGCACCGCCTTCAGCGCCTCGATCATCCGCCCGCGCGATGCCTCAGGGATCGGCAGCCCGGCCTCCGCCGTGATCGACAGGATATAGCTGGTCAGCGCCTCCGACCCGCGCAGGCTCTCCGACGGGAAATAGCGCAGCAGCCCGTCACGATCGAGATAGACCGGCATCTCGCCCGCCAGCCGGTTCCACGCGCCCATATCGCCCAGCACCACCGCCTGCGACGTGCGCTGCTCGAAACAGCCATAGGGGTATGCCGCCATATAATCGCGCACCCCCTGCAACGGCGGGACCAGCGTCTCGGTCAGCCGCACCGTGACGCTGCCGACACCCGGCAGCGCTCCGGCAGGCGGCGCAATCGAAATCGGCCCGCCCTCACCCACCCGGGCAAGCGTCGCGGCCCATGTCTCGATCGGCACCGCCGGCGCAATATCCTGCACCACCGTCACCGCATCGACCGCCTTGCCGCCCGCATCGCGCGCACTGACCTTCCACTGCAACTTGTCGAAGCCCTTGGGCGCGGTCAGGTTCCACGCGATCGGCACCGCGCCTCCGGCAGGAATCTCGACCGTCAGGTCGCGGCCCTGCGCCACCTTGGGCGACAGCTCGACCTTCGCCGTCACCTTCATCGGCTTGTCCGACCCGTTGCGCAGCGTGAAGCCCGCCGAGAAGAAATCGCCATCGCGCACCAAAGGCGGGATGCCGGCAAAGATGCTCAGATCCTGCGCCGTCCGCACCGCCGTCTCGCCGGTGCCGAACGTCTGGCCGTCACTGCCGACCGCCACCGCCACCAGCTTGAACGCGGTCAGCGCATCGCTCAGCGGCACATCGACCTGCGCACGCCCCTGCGCATCGAGCGGCACCGATCCGCGCCACAGCAGCACGGGCTGGAAATTCTCGCGGTTCAGCGCCGACAAATCGCCGCCACCGCCGCCGCCCGCCGCGACCGCCTTGCGCCCGTAGTGCCGCTTGCCGACCACCTGCGTCTGCGCGGTGGAGGTCAGCACCGACAGCGGCCGCTCGCCCATCATCGCCTTCAGCACGTCCCAGCTCTCATTGGGAGCAAGCTGCAACAACGCCTCATCCACCGCGATAAACGCCACGTCCGCCTTGGGCGCGACGCTGCCATCGGGGTTGTTGACCTGCAGCGCCACTTTCGCGGTCGCCCGCGCGGCATAGCTTGCCTTGTCCGCCTTGACCGCCACCGCCATGCGATGCCCCTCCCATCCGACCTTGATCTTGGCGATGCCCATGCGGAAGCTCGGCTTGGCAAGGTCAACCAGAGCGGTGGGCTTGGCCCCCTCGCGCGAGAAGAAGGGCAGGTTCCAGCGGCGCGCCAGATCGGCCCACCACAATTTCCACCCGCCCACACGCCCGCGCACCGCCATCACCGATACGAAGACATCCGGCGCATAGACGCCCTTCAACGGCACCTCGACCACCGGATTGTCGCCCGACAAGGTCGTGACAAAGCTCGACAGCACGCCCTCGCGCTCGACCGTCACCAGCGCGGTCGCCTCGCGGAACGGCATCCGCACCTGGAAGCGCGCGGTGTCGTTCGACTTGTACTCCTGTGCCTCGGCAATGACGTCCATCCGGTCGCCATTATCGCCCCCAAACCACCAGTCATCCTCACCCGCCAGCCACACCGACGTCGTCGCGCGTGACACATTGCCTGCGCTGTCGGTGGTGGTCGCAACGACATGCACTTCGCCCGAAACGCCCGGATCGATCGAGCATTGCGCCAAGCCTAGCGCGTCAGTGGACGCCGAGCACGACGCACCGATCTTGGTCGTCCGCATGTTGTTCTCATAGGCGTAAAATCCGCCGATCAGCCGCCGCCGCGCGGTCAGAATCTCGCGGCTATACACCGCGACCTGAACCTTCTGGCCCTTCAGCGGCTTGCCCTGCGTGTCGAGCGCGACGAAGCGCAGACGCAGATCGTCCTCCTTCATCAGCCAGCCATCGGTCTTGACGCCCAGCTGCACGGAGGAGCCATAGAGCGGAATGCCGCGCGACGCCGTCAGCACCTCGCCATTGGCGTCTTGATAATCCATCTCGACCCGCATCCGGCTGCTGCCGGTCAGCGTCTGCGGGATATCGACACTGGTCCGCGCCGTCCCGTCCGCACCCAGCGTGACCGGGATCGTCTGCATCGGCGGCAGCTCGGACGAATCCTCCTCCTCGCCATCGCCGTTGAGCGGTTTGGTCCCCTCTTCGATCGCGCGTCCGCCAAAGCTGTAGCCGTCATAGCCATCGGGCGCGCGGTCTTCGTCATAATAGCCGATGCGCAGTTCGACCGGCAGGTTCGACGCCCCGCCCCCCGACAGATACCCCACGAACAGGTCGAGCGGTAGCGTCTTGGGCCGCACCGCCGCCTCTTTCGGTCCGGCGACCGACGCCTTCATCGTCGGCAGCTTGTACTCGTCGACCTTGATCGACTGGCTGGTCCAGACCGTCTCCTCGCCGCCCTTGCCGTCCGACTTCACGAATTGCAGGTTATAGTCGCCCATCAGCGCGCCCTGCGGCACGTTCCACTGGGTCTCGCCGCTACCCGTCGCGCTGATCGCCACCGGCAGCTCGAACTGCGTGTCCGATCCGCTGTGCGACAGGCGCAATTTGCCGCTGAACCCTTCGGGGAAGACAAAGCCATTGGCGACCGGGCGGCGCAAAATATGCTTCATATTGACGCTCTCGCCTTGGCGAACCAGCGCGCGGTCGAACACGGTATGGACGATGTCGCTCGCGGCTTCATAGCCATAGCGCAGGTCGAAATCATAGGGCCGGATGCCCTCGCCCCACGCGGTCAGCGTAAAGCTCATGTCATCGCCCTTGCGCGCCGACACCATCAGCGGCGGCGATGACCCATCCTCACATCCGCCCCAGCTTTGCGGCTCGGGAATCCCCTCCGCGACCGCGAGCCGACCGAACTCATCGGTCTTGCCCGTCGCCAGTGCCGTGCCCGAACAGCTGTCGGTGACGCGGACATCGGCACCGCCAACCGGCTTGCCGCTATCGAGCGCGGTCACCCACACCAGCGATCCCTCACGCCCCCATTTGAAATGCACTGCCATGTTGGTGACCAGCGCACCCGCGGCGACATAGCGCGGCGCATCGCGCCCGAGCAGCGCGCGGCCCAGCTGCGGCGATGCCAGCTCGACGACATAGAATCCGGGTTTGCCCAGCGGGATGCCGACGACCTCGAACTCCTTGCCCTTGCCCGGCAGCGCGATCGGCTGGAGCGCAGCCCCGACATTACCGGTGAGGATCGACTTGGCTCCGGTCTGGTTGATCCTGACCGTCTCGGTGCCCTTCTTGACCTCATCGCTCTTGTAATCATCGGCCTCGTCGAGGGTGCGCAGCCAGTTGGCGATCACCCCGTCCGACGCCTCGACGCGCAGCTGCTGGCCCGCAACGGTCAGCCCCTTGCCCTGCAACGCCGGTTCGACATTGCGCACCGTGACGGGCAGCACCCCGCCTTCCTTCGCCTCGATAATCCCGAAGGGTGCTGCGAACTTCACCAGCGGCGGCGCCTCGTCAAAGCGCACCTCGAGCGGGAAGCGCTGGCCGTTGGACAGCACCCGCCCGCTCTCGTCCTTCAGCCCCTCTGGCAGCACCAGCTTCGCGGTGGTCGATGCGGGCAATGGTCCTGCAAACTTGATGTCGCTCACCGTATTGGCGCGCTTGTCCTCGTCGCTCAGCGCGGGTTTCAGCTCCTTGCCATCGGGCAGCGAAATGCGAATCGCCTCGGCCTGCTCGCGCGGAATGCGTGCGGAAAAGCGGACCCACGCCTCCTTGACCGGGTTGCACCCTGCCTGCGGATTGACCCGCGAGCATTCAAACCGCGCCTCGAACGGCTTGCGCACGGTAAAGTCGAACCGCTGATCGGCGCCCGCAGTCTTGCCGCCCGCGCCCGCAACGCTCGCGCCCCACACCAAAGCGACATCGCGTCCCGGCGGCAGCGGGCGGCCGCATTTCAGCGCGACGACGTTGGATAGCACCTTCGCACGGTCCTCGGCCTTTTCGGGCAGCGCCTCGGCCATCCCGGCGTCGCTCAGGAAATTGCGCACTTCCCAGCGTTTGGGGTTCAGATCCTGCAGCAACTTGCCCGGCACGTCGGCGGCGAGCAGCTCGACCGGAATCTTCTCGCCAATCCCCTCGACCGCGCAATAGGCATTGGCCGCGACCGACTGGCGCGTGGCGGGCATGTTGGTGCCGATCAGGAAGACCTGATCCTCCTCGATCTCCCCGCCCCAACGCTGCGGCAGCATCGCCTTGACCGTCGGCCCACCGGCATCGACCGTAAACTGACGCTTACCCGACACAGCATAGCCGGCAACGCTCTTGAGCTTGTCCTCGAGCGCGATCTTGCACGTCGCCCCGCCCGGCAACGGGCTTGCAAATTCCCAGACATAGGTTTGCTGATCGACCCAGCGCCCCTCGCCGCCGACCGCGCATTCGACCTTGATCGGGGATGCCGCGCGCGGATCGCCCAGCGGCACCATCGGCTGGCTGAAGCGCAGCGTGTAGCGCTCGATCGCGCCGTCGCCCATGCCGGGGGTGGCCAGCACCACCTGCGGGCTCGAATCG
>JBHYGP010000101.1:0-15842 GCA_051858935.1 Sphingomonas sp. | reverse complement strand
CGCTGCTCGACAATGTAACATCCAGTCAGCGGGTCGAATACGCCGCGCGCACGATTGACCGCTCAGTGACAAGAGACTGGTTTATCTTCCCGTGGGAAGCAGTGGCGCCGGATGCCGCGATCGAAGCAGACGCGGCGGAATTACCCGACCGGATCGCCTGACATATCAGAGCGCGGCGAGCGCTTGCTCAACCGCGTCCATCGTGAACGGCTTGGCCAGCACCGGGCGGTCGCGATACGCCTCGACCACCATGTCCCCGCTGCCACCGGTCGCGAGGATGAACGGCACGCCCGCCGCAGCCAGCGCGTCCGCAACCGGCCAGCTCTGCTCGCCCCCCGACAGGTTGACGTCAAGGATCGCGGCATCGACCCCGCCGGCAGCCACGATCTCAAGCGCGGCGGCCACGCTCTCGGCGGTGCCGGCGTGATCCTTGCCCAGCATGTCGAGGAAATCCTCGATCATCATGGCGATCAGGGGTTCGTCCTCGACCACGAGGATACGTTGCGGTGCGCTCATCGCGCCAGCATGTGCCGCACTATCGCGCTCCGGTCGAGCGCTATTTTGCGGTCATTACCGAACGGGCCAGTTCGGCAAGTTGCTGAACCGAAAAGGGTTTCGGCAGGAATGCGACATTGTCGAGGTCGATCGACTTGCGCAGCTGTTCCTCGGCATAGCCCGACATGAAGATGATCTTGAGGTCGGGATATTTCTTGCGCGCCTGGCGGACCATGGTCGGGCCATCCATCGTCGGCATGACGACGTCACTGATCAGCAGGTCGGGCTTGCCGCTCTTTTCCAACAGCTCCAGCGCCGCCTCGCCATTTTCGGCGGTCAGCACGGTATAGCCTTGCCGCGCCAGCGCGCGTTCGGCCACCGCGCGCACCATCGCCTCGTCCTCGACCAGCAGAATCGTGCCACTGCCCCACAGATCGCCCTGCACCGCCTTGGGCACCGGAAGCTGCGCTGCGGGCTCGGGGGCATTGTGGACCGGCAGGTAGATGGTGAACACCGCGCCCTTGCCCGGTTCGCTCTCCGCGAAGATGAACCCGCCCGATTGCTTGATGATCCCATAAACGGTGGACAGGCCCAGACCCGTCCCCTTCCCCACTTCCTTGGTGGTGAAGAATGGCTCCCAGATATGCGCGAGCACATCGGCAGGGATGCCCGATCCGGTGTCGGAAATGCGCAGCGCGGTATAGTCGCCGACCGGCAGGACATCGTCGTCCATTGCGCGCACCTCATGCGCCGCGACGCTCAGCGTCTCAATCGTCAACGTGCCGCCGCCATTGGGGTTCTTCGCCAGCATCGCGTCGCGCGCATTGACCGCCAGGTTGACCACAACCTGCTCCAGCTGCCCCGGATCGGCGCGCACCGGGCCAAGATTGCGGCCATGATTGACCACCAGCTCGACCGTTTCGCCCAGCAGCCGTTTGAGCAGGTTCGACACTTCGGAAATGATGTCGGGCAGCTGCAGCAACTGCGGCCGCAACGTCTGCTGGCGCGAGAATGCCAGCAGCTGGCGCGTCAGCGCGGCGGCGCGGTTGGAGTTGAGCAATATCTGCTGGATATCGTCATAATCGCTGTCGCCCGGCGCGTGACGCATCAGCATCAGGTCGCAATGACCGATGATCGCAGTCAGGATGTTGTTGAAATCGTGCGCGACCCCGCCAGCGAGCTGGCCAACCGCCTGCATCTTGGTCGCCTGCGCGACCTGGCGCTTGAGCTGTCCTTCCTCGCCCGCGTCACGCAGGCTGAGCAGGACGGCGGCATCGCCCAGCCCGCGCGCCGATGCGATCGACAGCGAAACAGCCTCGTCCGGCGCCTGCGCGAAGCGGACGGTCAGGTCCATCGAATGCGCCGCCCCCGCGGCAAAGCGGCGCACTGCATCTGCCAGGATGCTCTTGTCCTCACGCACGACCAGATCGCCCGGATAGAGCGGCGGCGCGTCGGTGTTGACATGCGCCGCGCGGACAAAAGCGTCGTTCATGAACGCAAACCGCCCATCCGCGCCGACCAGCGCGATTCCGGTCGGCAGCAACGCGATCAGCGATCGGACATGCGCGGTCGATTCCTCGCCCATCTCCTGCGCGGGGGCATATTCCTCATCGAGCAGCGCGACCAGCATCGGGGTCGCATCGCCGTCGAGAAACGGGATTTCGAGCACCCGGATCGGCGTCCCCGACAGCCCCTCGCGCTCGAACCGCACCGTGCCGCGATTGTCGGTAATAAGGAACCGGGTGATGTCCCGCCCCTCGATCATCGCCTGCTCGTCGCCCGCAGCGCGCAGCCGCAGTACGCGATTGGCCGAGCGTACCCGCCCGTCCGCGCCGATCAGTGCCATCATGATCCCGGCCTGGCCCAGCCGGTCGCCGGATTTGCCCGCGACCAACGCCTGCGCCTGCTTGGTCAGGTCCACCGCATCGGCCCCGGCAAAGCGCCACACCAGCAACGAGTCGCCGACGCGGTTGACGTGCGCGGTCAGCTTGGTCCCGGCGGCGTCGAACGACCCGCTCGATGCTTGCCCGTCGCGCCACGCCGCGCGCCCCGCGCTACCCAGCTGCGACGCGGCCCAGTCGCCGATCACCACTGCCGGAGGTGCGGGATAGCCCGGGAACAGCGTTCCGAACCGCTCATTGGCACAGACCAGTCGCCCGGCGCGGTCGGTCACCGCGATGGCGTCATTGCTCATCGACGCGAGCGTATTCGCCAGCGACCAGTCGACCGACGAACTTTCCGCATCCGCCTCAGTCGCGACCGCAGGACGGCGCAGCAACGTTACCGCCAGTGCGATCAGCACCGCAGCGGCGAAGAACCCGGCGGCGACCGGCAGTGAGTCGATCGCCCACAGCACGGCGCCGCCCGCGATCACGCCCGCCGCGATCCCGACGATCAGCGGGCCGGTGATGCCGGGGGAGTCGTCAGTCGGGGCGGAAATGGCGGCCATTGCCCCCTTTCCCGCCCCGCTGGCACAGCGTCAAGCGCTCACCAGACGCGGACGCGCTTTGCCGGGTCCAGATACAGCTTCTCACCCGGCTTCGCGCCGAATGCGCCGTACCAGGGGTCGAGGTTGCGGACGACCCAGGCGCGCTGGATCGACGGGCTGTGCGGATCGGTCAGCAGCCGCTGGCGCAGGTTCGCTTCGCGATAGTTGCGCCGCCACACCTGCGCCCAGCCGAGATAAAAGCGCTGGTCGCCCGTAAACCCGTCGATCACCGGCGCTTCCTTGCCGTTCAGCGCATGCTTGTACGCGTCGTAAGCAATGGTCAGGCCGGCCAGATCGCCGATATTCTCGCCCAGCGTGAACTCACCCTTCACATGCTCGCCGGGCAGCGGCTCATAGGCGTCATACTGCGCGATCAGCGCCTTGCCCGCCGCCTCGAACGCCTTGACGTCTTCCGGCGTCCACCAGTCGGCCAGTTCGCCCTTTTCGTTATATTTGGCGCCCTGATCGTCGAAATGGTGGCTGATCTCATGCCCGATCACCGCACCGATTCCGCCATAGTTGACCGCCGGATCCGCCTTGGGGTCGAAGAAGGGCGGCTGGAGGATCGCGGCCGGGAAGACGACTTCCATCATGCCGAAATTGGCATAGGCGTTGACCGTTTGGGGCAGCATGCCCCATTCCCAGCGGCGCACCGGCCCGCCCAGCTTGTCGAGCATATAGGCATAGTCGAAGCGGTTGGAGCGGACGGCATTGCCGAAAAGATCATCGGCCTTGACCTCAAGGCCCGCATAGCTGCGCCACTGGTCGGGATAGCCGACCTTGACCGTGAAGTTCTTGAGCTTCGCCTTGGCGCGCGCCTTGGTCTGCGGCTGCATCCAGTCGAGCGCGTCGATCCGCCGCCCCATCGCGTCGAGGACGTTGGCGACGAGCTTGTTCATCTCCGCCTTGTATTCGGCGGGGAAATAGCGCGCGGCATATTCCTTGCCGAGTTCCTCGCCGAGCGCGCCTTCGGTGAAGCTCACGCCGCGCTTCCAGCGCGCTTCACGCTGCGGGGTGCCCTGCAGCGTGGTGCCGTAAAAAGCGAAATTGGTGTCAGCCACTGCATCGGGCAGGTAGTTGGAGAGCGCGCCCAGGCTGCGCACCAGCATCTGGTCCTTCACCACACCCAGCGGCGCATCGTCGAAAATCTTGGCGATGCCGGTCACCGCGCTCGGCTGGTTCACCAGTACCTCGGTGATCTTCGGGCTGATTGCCTTCAGCAAGGTCGGCATGTCGAGCGTCGCTGACGACAGCTTGGCGGTCTCGGCCAGGGTGAACTTGTTATAGGTCTTTGCGGCGTCGCCCGAATCCTCGCGGGTCCACTGGACCTTGGCGATTTTGGTCTCCAGCTCGACGATCGCCTTGGCGCGCGCTTCGGCGTTCGCCTCCCCTGCCAGCGTCAGCATCTTGGCGAGATATCCCGTATAGGCGGTGCGGATCGCGGCCATTTTCGGGTTGTCGAGCAGATACATGTCGCGGTCGGGCAGGCCGGTGCCGCCCTGATAGACGGTGAAAATATACTGGGTCGGGATCTTGTCGTCCTGGCCGACATAGCCGCCGAACGGCCCCGGGATGCCCATCTTGGCGCCCTCGACCATCAGCGCGGCATATCCCGCCTTGCTGTCGAGCGCCTTGATCTTGCCGAGCCACGGCTGGATCGGCGCGAGTCCGCGCGCTTCGACCGTCGCGGTGTCGAGGTAGCTGGTATAGGCGCGACCGACCATGCTGGCCTTGTCGTCCTTCACCTCGTCTAGGATGCCGCGCACGCGCTCCTTCGACAGATCGTCGAGCGCGGTGAACATGCCATAGTTGGACTTGTCGGCGGGGATCGGCGTGTTCTTCGCCCAGGTCCCGTTGGAGAAGGCGTAGAAATCCTCACCCGGCGCAACGCTGCGATCCATTCCGGCGGCGTCGAAGCCGAAGCTGCCAAGCTGCGCCTTGGCGGCGGGAGCCGGGGCAGCCGATGGCGCTTCAGCGCTGGTGGACGGCGTGCAGCCACTCGCCAGCGCGGTTCCGGCGAGGAGGACGGGGATCAGGAGAAGACGCATCGGGCACCCTTCGGGACGATTGAAAACGCCCGTGTCTTACGCCGATGATACGCTCGATCAAGTCTCCGACGAAACTTTATTGCGGAGCGCCACGCGCTTGCGCCACTTGCGCGCGACCCAGCCGCGCCAGATCAGGATCGACAGGCCATAGCCCGCCGCTGCGGAAGCGACCGAAATAACCAGCAACCCGATCAGCAGTGCCGGCGCAGCCTGCGAAAACAGCCAGCTCAGCCACTCGCCGACCCCGGCATGATGTTCGATCAGCGCCATGAAGCCCGACACATCGGCGCTGCGCCCCAGCATCGCATTGCCGGTGTACACCGATCCATAGAGGATGAACGGCGTCGTCGCGGGATTGCTGAGGAACGTCATCGCGGCCGCGATCGGCACATTGGCGCGGAACGGCAGCGCCAGCATCGCGGCGCCCGCAATCTGCAACCCCGGGATCAGCAGGAAGATGCCGACCAGCAGCCCCAGCGCAACCCCGCGCGGCACCGACCGGCGGGTGAACCTCCATAATTCCGGGGCAAGAACACGATGGGCGACGGGACGCAGCCAACGGATCTGCTCGATCGACTCGCGGGTCGGCATGTTGCGATGCCACCAGGCGCTGAGACGACTCGGCTTCATGTCACCCTCGATCGCGGAGAATCCGGCCCTGTTCACGCTTCCAGTCCCGTTCCTTGATCGACTCGCGCTTGTCGTGAGTCTTTTTGCCCTTTGCCAGCGCCAGCTCGACCTTCGCCCGGCCGCGACCGTTGAAGTAGATCGACATCGGGATCAGCGTCATGCCCTCCCGCGCGACCGCGCCCTGCAGCTTTTCTACCTGGCGTTGATGAAGGAGCAATTTACGAGGGCGCTTCGGTTCGTGATTGAAGCGGTTTCCGTGCGAAAATTCGGGGATGTTCGCGTTGACCAGCCACGCCTGTCCGTCGCGCACCTCAGCATAGCTCTCCGCAATCGACCCCTCGCCAAAGCGCAGTGACTTCACCTCGGTCCCCTGCAGCGCGATCCCCGCCTCGAAGAACTCCTCAAGGAAATACTCAAAGCGCGCCTTGCGGTTCTCCGCGACGATCTTTTTCTTGTCGAATTCAAGGGGACGAGGGCGTGCCATGGGACGCGCGATGTAGGGCTGCGCGGAGAGAAAGGAAAGCGGACGCCGTCAGATAATCCCCGCCGCCGCCATCGCCGCATCTACCGCCGCCTTGCTCGCGTCACTCGGCGCGACCATCGGCAGGCGCAGCTCGGCGGAAATCTCGGGCCGCAGCTTGTTGACGGCGTACTTCACCGGCCCCGGCGAGGCATCGGTGAACAGTGCGAGGTGCAGCGCGAACAGCCGGTCGTGCAGCGCCAGCGCGATGGCGGTATTGCCCTCCGCCCACGCCGCCTGGAACTGCGCGCATAGCTTCGGCGCAACGTTCGCCGCGACCGAGATGCAGCCCACGCCACCCATCGCGTTGAAAGCAAGCGCGGTTTCGTCATTGCCCGAAAGCTGCGCAAAGCCGGCGCGTAGCGCGGCGCGGTGCTTCGACACGCGGGCAAGGTCGCCGGTCGCATCCTTGATCGCGACGAACTTGTCGGGGAACGCCTCGACGATGCGGATCACCGTTTCGGGCTGGATGTCGGTCACGGTGCGGCCGGGAACGTTGTAGAGAATGATCGGCAGTTCGCATTCACCCGCCACCGTCGCGAAATGCTGGAAGATGCCTTCCTGGCTCGGGCGGTTGTAATAGGGCGGGACCATCAGCACCGCGTCGGCACCCGCTTCTTTCGCCGCCTGAACGTTGCCGATCGCGACACGGGTGTCGTTCGACCCCGCGCCAGCGATCACCGGGACGCGCCCGCGCACCTGCTGGGCGCACACACGCACAACCTCGAAATGCTCGTCCTTCGACAAGGTCGCAGCCTCGCCGGTGGTGCCAACCGGGACCAAAGCCGACGATCCTTCCGCAACCTGCCACTCAACGAAATCGCGGAAAACATCCTCGGCAAAGCTGCCGTTACGGAATGGCGTGATGAGCGCGGGGATCGAGCCGGAAAACATATGCGTCAAAATGCCCCAATCGTCGGAAATTCGGGGTGGCCAATAGGGTGCGTTCGCGTATCATGTCCAGCATGCTTGCTTCTGTATTCAAGAGCGGGCTTCTGCTCGCCGGCGTATCGGGTGTCGCGGTCTCCTCACAGGTCGTGCAGGATGGAGCCCAATGGTATCGCGCGCAGTTCGCTGCGGTCGCGGCGCAGGTGCTGCCTGCCGCCCCGCCTCCGTCGGCGTCCAGCCTGCAATATACGATCGACCAGTGGAAGCGGCTGCAACAGTCGGATCGCTGGCCGTTTACCGACTATGCCAATTTCATGCTCGCGCATCCCGGCTGGCCGGGTGAGACGAGCCGCCGCGCCGCTGCCGAGGCGTCGCTGGGGGCGGGTACCGACGCGCCATCGCTCGTCGTGCGCTTCTTCGAACGCTTCCCGCCGCTGACCGCCGCCGGGCGCATCCGCTTTGCCGAGGCACTTGCGATCACGGGCCGCCGCGCCGAAGCGGACGATCAGGCCCGTCGCGCGTGGCGCAGCGGCGCGCTGCGCCCGACTGACGAGACCGCCGTGCTCGGTGCTTTTGCCGCTGCACTGTCCCCCGCCGACCATGACGCGCGGATGGACGCGCTGCTATGGCAGGATTCGCGCACCGCCGCCGCGCGCCATATCGGTTACACCTCGCCGCAAAAGCGTGCGCTGTTCGAGGCACGGCTCGCGCTTCATTCGAACGCCCCCGACGCGCAGACGCGCGCTGCCGCGGTCGAAGCGATCGGTGCACGCGACCCCGGCTTCATTGCCGACCGCGCCAGCTGGTTCCGCAACAATGGCGCCAGCGGATCGGCCCGCTCGCTCCTCGCTCGCCCCCGCAGCCTCGACAGCCGCCCCGGCAATGTCGAGGAATGGTACGAAGTCCTGCTGACCAACGCCCGCGCGGCGGAGTCGGATCGGCAATATGCGCTTGCCTACGCGATCGCATCGCAGGTCGACGACGCCTTTGCCCCCGGGACGGACGTGTCCGACCTGGGCCTCGGCATCCGCGACGATTACACCAGCCTCGTCTGGCTCGCCGGCACGGTCGCGATGCAGAAACTCGGTCGGCCGGCAGACGCGGTCGGCATGTTCGACCGCTATTCACGCGGGTCGCGCACCCCGACCACCCAGTCCAAGGGGATTTACTGGGCGGGACGCGCCGCCGAGGCTGCGGGGCAGCAGGCCGCTGCCCGCGCCTATTACGAGCGTGCCGCCGCTTATTCGGACCTGTTTTACGGCCAGCTCGCAGCCGAACGACTGGGTCGCGAGCTCAAGGCCCCGCCGCCCGTCGATTTCCGCTCGGTGACCCCTGCCGCACGTACCGCGTTCTACAATCGCGAAGTGGTCCGCGCCGCACAGATGCTCGGCACACTCGGTCGCGCCGACGATCAGGGCCTGTTCCTGCGCCAGATTGCCGCCGACGCGACCAGCGCCGAGGATCATGTGCTGGCCACCGAGCTGTCGCGGACGCTCAATCGCCCCGATCTTGGCGTGATGGTCGGGCGCAGTGCGCTGCTCAACGGCCTCAATGACTACACCGTCGCGGGTTACCCCTCGGTCCGGGTGCCGCCGGGACAGGACAGCAATTTCACGATCATCCACGCGATCGCGCGGCAGGAAAGCCAGTTCGACAAGGCCGCGATCAGCCATGCCGGCGCACGCGGGCTGATGCAGCTGATGCCCGGCACCGCGCGCGAAACCGCGGGGAAGCTCGGCATGAGCTATGATCGCGCCGCGCTGACCGTGGACACCGATTACAATATCCGGCTCGGCTCCAGCTACATCCAGCGCATGCTCGATTATTATGGCGGAAGCTACCCGCTCGCGGTCGCCGCCTATAATGCCGGGCCGGGCAATGTGAACAAGTGGATCCGCGCCAATGGCGATCCGCGCACGCCCGGCGTCGATATGCTGGTGTGGATCGAGAATATCCCGATCTACGAGACCAAGAACTACGTCCAACGCGTGCTGGAAAATGCGGTGGTATACGATCTGCTCCACCCCCAGCGGTCGCGCGCGCGCGGGCCGTATCGGACCAGCGGGGATCTGGGCAAGAAACCCCCCGGGGTGATCGCGATCCAGCCCTATGCGTCGGCGCAGTTCGTGGAAGTGGACGCGCTGTGGCGCACCGTTTTTCCCGAAGACCCGCCGCATAGCCATGCGGAAGTAGCGGTCCCGCAAAAGCTGGCGATACAGCCCGACCTGCTGCTCGTCGCGCAGGAGGATGGCCACGTCCTCGGCACGATCCTCGCCGGTTATGACGGGCATCGCGGCTGGCTCTACAAGCTGGCGGTGCATCCCCAGGCGCGCGGATGCGGCATCGCCCGCATGCTGATCCGCGCTGCCGAAACTGCGCTGGCACAGTTGGGCTGCACCAAGGTCAACCTTCAGGTCCGCGACACCAATCGCGACGCCGCCGCCTTCTGGGCGCATATGGGCTATGCGGTCGAGCCGCGAATCAGCATGGGCCGCCAGCTTTGAACGACCGTCCGAACTACATCACCCCTTCGGGCTATTCCGCGCTCAAGGCTGAATATGACACGCTGTTCGCCACCGAGCGCCCGGCGCTGGTCGAGACGATCGCCTGGGCCGCAGGCAATGGCGATCGCTCCGAGAATGGCGACTATATTTACGGCCGCAAACGGCTGCGCGAGATCGACCGGCGGCTCGGCTGGCTGGCAAAGCGAATGAAGGCAGCCAAGGTCGTCGATCCCGCGCGACAGGAGGACCGGTCGAAAATCTGGTTCGGGGCGACCGTCACCATTGCCGACGAAGACGACAACCACCGCACCCTGACCCTGACCGGCGATGACGAGGCGGACGCGGGCGCGGGCCGGATCGGCTGGAACTCGCCCCTCGCCCGGGCGCTGCGCGGTGCCGCGGTCGGCGACCTGCGCCGCGTCATGCTCCCGGCGGGGGAAAAGGAATATGAGGTGATGGCGATCGGCTATCCGGGTTGAGGCTCAGCACGCCACCACATTCACCGCCAGACCGCCCTGCGCCGTCTCCTTGTATTTCGACCGCATATCCTCACCCGTCTGGCGCATCGTTTCGATCACCGCGTCCAGGCTGACGATGTGACTGCCATCGCCGTGCATCGCGAGATAGGCGGCGTTGATCGCCTTGATCGCGCCCATCGTGTTGCGCTCGATGCACGGGATCTGGACCAACCCGCCGATCGGGTCGCAGGTGAGGCCGAGGTTGTGCTCCATCCCGATTTCGGCGGCATTTTCGATCTGCGCATTGGTCGCACCCAGCGCCGCCGCCAGCCCCGCCGCCGCCATCGAACAGGCGACGCCGACCTCGCCCTGGCACCCCATCTCGGCCGCGCTGATCGACGCGCGCTTCTTGTAGAGGAACCCGATCGCCGCTGCGGTGAGCAGAAACGTCCGCGATCCCGCCGGCGTGGGTGAGGCGCAGAAGGTCTCGTAATAGCGCAGCACCGCGGGGATTACCCCTGCCGCGCCATTGGTGGGCGCAGTGACGACGCGGCCGCCCGCCGCATTCTCCTCATTCACAGCCAGCGCCCACAGGCTGACCCAGTCGAACACCAAAGAGGGATCGGATCGCGGCCCGCGCGCCATCAACCGTTGATGCAGGTCGCGCGCACGGCGCTTGACCTTGAGGCCGCCGGGCAATTCGCCCTCGCCGCGCATCCCGCGCTCGATGCACGCCGACATTGCCGCGCGCAGCGAGTCGACGAATGCATCGGTCTCCGCATCGTCGCGCCACGCCGCCTCATTGGCGCGGACGATATCGGCGATGCTCTTGCCCTGCGCCTCCCCCACCGCGAGCAGTTCCGCGCCCGACGAGAAGGCGAAGGGCAGCTTCACATTGACTTGGGGCGGCTCGCACCCGCCCTCGACCACTGCGCCCCCGCCGATCGAGTACCAGAAGGTCTCATAGGGCTCGCCGTCGGCATAATGCGCGACAAAGCGCATCCCGTTGGGGTGCGCGGGAAGGAAGCAGTCGCCGCGAAAGACCAAGTGTGTTCCATCTACGAATGGCACCGCGACATGCCCGCCGAGCTTGAGCTGCGCCTCGGCGCGGATCGTGTCGATGATCGTCGGTACCGCATCGGGGTCGACCTGCTCGGGCTGATGCCCCGCCAGACCCAGCATCACCGCGACATCTGTCGCATGTCCCTTGCCGGTCAGCGCCAGCGATCCGAACAGCTCGCACGACACCGACACCGGCGTCCCGCGATCCAGCGCCGCCTCGGCAAAGGCAAAGCCCGCGCGCATCGGCCCTACGGTGTGCGAACTCGACGGCCCGATTCCGATCGTGAACAGATCGGCGATACCGATATTGGCCTGAGCACGATCAAGCGCGGGCGCGGCATTGGGGTCCAGCATCACTCTCTCAACATATCGTATCGTTTGAAACCAGCTACGCCTGAACGATCGGCGCGTCCACCATCTCAGTCGATGACGCCCGCCTCACGCGCCGCAGCTTCGACCGCCAGGTCGAGCACGGGCGGCTCCATCGGCACGCGCGCCTCCAGTGCGTCGGCAATCGCGGTCAGCGCGGCGATCCGCGCCGCCTTCTTGTCATTGCCGTCGATGACGACCCAAGGTGCCGCGTCCGTACTGGTCCGCGCGAACATCTCGTGCATCGCATTGAGATAATCCGCCCGCCGCGCGCGGTTGCGATAGTCGTCGAGGCCGGTCTTCCACCGCTTCCACGGGCTTTCAATCCGCTCGCGCAGGCGCTTGTCCTGGGTTTCCTGCGTCACATGGACGAAGAGCTTGATCAGCGTCGCGCCGGTCTCGGCCTGCTGCGCCTCGAAATCGTTGATCTCGTCATAGCCGCGCCGCCACTCGGCCTTGGTCGCGAAGCCCTCGACCCGCTCGACCAGCACGCGGCCATACCAGCTGCGGTCGAACACCGCGATATTGTGCTGCGCGGGCAGCCGCCGCCAGAAGCGCCACAGGAAATGGTGGGACAGCTCCTCCGGCGTCGGCGCGGCGATCGGCCACACCTCGAAATAGCGCGGGTCCCATTCGGCGGTCAGCCGCTTGATGATCCCGCCCTTCCCCGCCGCATCCCACCCTTCGAACACGATGATCGCGCGGCGCTTGTGGATGATGTGCGCGGTCTGGATATGCCCCAGCCGCTCCTGCAGCGCTGCAAGGCGGTCGGCATAGTCGTTGACCTTCTTGCCGTGTTCAAAATCGGAGAGGTCGATCGCCACTTTCATACTCCGTCACCCTGAACTTGTTTCAGGGTCCACCGCGCAGCGGGCGACGACGTCGCAGATGGCAGGGTGGATGCTGAAACAAGTTCAGCATGACGGATGCTGTGGGTCAATTCAGCCCTTGTTGTCCATCGCTTGCGGGGCCAACCGGATGTGCAGTTCCTTGAGCTGCTTCTCGCTGACCGGCGACGGGGCCTGCATCATCAGATCCTCCGCCTTCTGGTTCATCGGGAAGACGATCACCTCGCGGATGTTCGGCTGGTCGGCGAGCAGCATGACGATTCGGTCGACGCCCGGCGCCGATCCACCGTGCGGCGGTGCGCCGAACTTGAACGCATTGATCATCCCGCTGAAATTCGCGTCGACCTGTTCCTGCGAATAGCCGGCAATCTCGAACGCCTTGTACATGATCTCCGGGCGGTGGTTACGGATCGCGCCCGACGACAGCTCGATGCCGTTGCACACGATGTCATACTGCCAGGCGAGGATGTCGAGCGGATCCTTGGTCTCCAGCGCCTCCAGCTCGCCCTGCGGCATGCTGAACGGGTTGTGGCTGAAATCGACCTTCTTCGCGTCCTCGTCATATTCGAACATCGGGAAGTCGACGATCCAGCAGAATTCGAACCGGCTCTTGTCGATCAGCTCAAGGCTCTCGCCGACGCGGGTGCGCGCCAGCCCGGCGAGCTTGGCGGCCTGAGCCTCCTTGCCCGCCGCGAAGAAGATGCCGTCATTGGGGCCAAGGCCGAGCGCATCGGCAATCGCCTTCATGCCCTCCTGCCCGTGGTTGTTGGCGATCGGGCCGCCGAACACGCCATCCTTCTGCGTCGCATAACCCAGACCCGGGAAGCCCTCACCCTGTGCCCATGCGTTCATGTCGTCGAAGAATTTGCGGCTCTTCTCCGCAGTGCCCGGTGCGGGGATCGCGCGGACTACATCGCCCGCCGCGACCATCGAGGCAAAGCGCCCGAAACCAGAGCCTTCGAAATGGCTGCTGACATCCGCAATCAGGATCGGGTTGCGCAGATCGGGCTTGTCGTTGCCGTATTTCAGCATCGATTCGCGGTACGGAATGCGCTTGAACGGCAGCGGGCTGACGGTGCGGCCCTTGCCCTGCCAGTTCGCAAACTCCTCGAACACGCCATGCAGCACCGGCTCGATCGCCTCGAACACATCGTCCTGCGTGACATAGCTCATCTCGAAATCGAGCTGGTAGAATTCACCCGGCGAACGGTCAGCGCGCGCATCCTCGTCGCGGAAGCACGGCGCGATCTGGAAGTAGCGGTCGAAGCCCGCGACCATCAGCAGCTGCTTGAACATCTGCGGCGCCTGCGGGAGCGCATAGAATTTGCCCGGATGCACGCGGCTCGGCACCAGATAGTCGCGCGCGCCTTCAGGCGACGAGGCGGTCAGGATCGGCGTCTGGAACTCGGTAAAGCCCTGGTCGATCATCCGGCGGCGCAGGCTCGCGATGACATGGCTGCGCAGCATGATGTTGGCATGCAGCCCTTCGCGGCGCAGGTCGAGGAAGCGGTAACGAAGCCGCGTTTCCTCGGGATAATCGGCCTCGCCGAACACCGGCATGGGCAGTTCCTGCGCGTGGCTCTGGACCGTCACCCCCTTGGCGAACACCTCGATCGCGCCGGTGGCGAGGTTGGCGTTGACCGTGGCATCGGAGCGCGCCTTGATCACACCGTCGATCGTCACGACGGATTCGACGCGGAGACCTTCAAGGATCGGCAACGCGGGCGAGTCGCTGTCGGCGACGATCTGGGTTACGCCATAATGGTCGCGCAGATCGACGAACAACACGCCGCCATGGTCGCGCTTGCGATGGATCCAGCCCGACAGGCGGACGGTCTCACCGACCTGTTCGGCGGTCAGCTGACCGCATGTGTGCGTGCGATAGGCGTGCATCGGTTGGTCTCTTCTCAAGTGGTCGGCGCGCGGCTGGCGCGCAAAAAATATCAGGCCGCGCGCATCCTTCTCACACGCCCCTTTGTCAACCCGCGCGGGCGCGGCTATGGGCCTGCGATGCATATTCACGGCCTGATTCAAGACTCGGCGACGCTCGCCAACCTCTGCACCCGCCTCGCGCAGCAACCGTTCATCACGGTGGATACCGAGTTCATGCGGGAAAACACCTTCTATCCCGAGCTGTGCCTGATCCAGATCGCCGACACCAATGAGGCGGCGGCGATCGATCCGATGGCGCCGGGGCTCGATCTCACGCCCCTGCTCGACCTGCTGGTGAACAATGAGGACGTGCTCAAGGTTTTCCACGCCGGCGGGCAGGATCTTGAGATCGTCTATAACCTGACCGGCAAGACCCCCCACCCGCTGTTCGACACCCAGATCGCGGCAATGGCATTGGGCCAGGGCGAGCAGATCGGCTATTCCAACTTGGTCGAAACCTATCTCGGCATCACGGTCGACAAGGGCGCGCGCTTCACCGACTGGTCGCGCCGCCCGCTCGACAAGCGCCAGATCGATTACGCGATCTGCGACGTCACCTATCTCTCCGAAATCTTCCCCAAGATGCTGGCCAAGCTCAAGAAGACCGGGCGCGGCGACTGGCTGGACGAAGAGATGGAGCGGATCGGCGACCCCGAAAACTACCGCAGCGACCCCGACAAGGCATGGCAGCGCATCCGCATCTCCAGCCGCAAGCCCGAAGTGCTCGGGCGCCTCAAGGCGCTGGCGGCATGGCGCGAGCGCGAGGCACAGGGCAAGGACTTGCCGCGCGGTCGCATCGTCAAGGACGAGACGATCGCCGACCTCGCCGGCAATCCGCCGCGCAAACAGGCCGACCTGACCAAGGTGCGCGGCCTGTCCGCCACCTGGGGCGGCAACGATATCGGTGGACGCCTGATGGCGGCACTCGAGAACGCTGAGCCGATGCCCGCCGACGAAATGCCGGCGCGCGACGACCGCAAGCTGCCTTTAGGCAAAGAAGGCGCATTGGTCGCCGACCTGCTCAAGCTGCTACTCAAGATCCGCGCGCGCGACATCAACGTCGCCGCGCGCCTGCTCGCCCGCTCCGACGATCTCGAAGCGCTCGCAGCGGGCCAGCGCGAAGGGCTGTCGATCCTGCGCGGCTGGCGCTTCGAACAATTCGGTCGCGATGCGCTCGCGCTGGTCGAGGGTCAGCTTGGGTTCACCGTGCGTAATGGTAAGCTCAAGATGACGCGTACCGAGGAGCCGAATCCATGAAGTCCATCGCCCTGATCGCCCTGCCGCTGAGCCTTGCGGCGTGCAGCTATGAGCGCCCCGCGCCGGGCACCGGCATCCGCGAATGTAACGCCGATCGCGTCCAGCCGCTGGTCGGTCGCGAGGCGAAGCCGCGTGTGATCGACCGCGCCAAGCAGCGTTCGGGCGCGCGCACCGTCCGCGTCATCAAGCCCGGCATGGCGGTGACGATGGACTATCGGTCGGACCGACTGAACGTCGAGCTGGACGATGTGAACACGATCAAGGCGCTGCGCTGCGGGTGAAGCAATTCCTCCCCTGCACCGCAGGGGAGGTGGCAGCGCGTAGCGCTGACGGAGGGGCCGCC
>JBHYGP010000100.1:0-5721 GCA_051858935.1 Sphingomonas sp. | reverse complement strand
CAACAGGCTGACCGATTCCTCCAGCTTGCGCTCGCTCACCAGCACGATGTCGTCGACCAGCGCCTCGATTACCCGCGACGTGATCGCGCCAGGATCGCGAACCGCGATACCCTCGGCCAGCGTATCGCCGCCGATCGGCAGGTCGGTGCCCTTGATGCGGTTGTACATCGACGGGAACAGCTCGGCCTCGACCCCGACAACTTCGATCGGACGATTTGCGGCCTTGGCCACGGTCGCCATCCCCGACGCCAGCCCGCCGCCGCCGATCGGCACGATCAGCGTATCGATCGCGGGCACATCGGCCAGCATCTCGAGCGCCACCGTGCCCTGACCCGCCATGATGCGCGGATCGTCGAACGGGTGGACGAAGGTATAGCCGTTCTTCGCCTCCAGCTGGCGGGCATGGGCATAGGCTTCGTCGAACGTCTCGCCTTCCAGGATCACGCTCGCGCCATGGCCCTCGGTCTGCGTCACCTTCACTGTCGGCGTCGGCTTGGGCATCACGATCGTCACCGGAATGCCAAGACGGTTGCCGTGATAGGCCAGGCCCTGTGCATGGTTCCCGGCCGACGCCGCGATCACGCCCTTCGCCCGCGCCGCCGCGTCGAGCTGAAGCAGCGTGTTGAGCGCGCCGCGCTCCTTATAGGCTGCGGTAAACTGGAGGTTCTCGAACTTCAGATAGACGGTCGCGCCGGTCAGGTCGGACAAAGTCTTGCTGTGCAAGGTCGGCGTGCGCACGATCGACCCGCCAATCCGCTCCGCCGCCATCTGCACATCGGCAAGCGCGAGGGGGAGGTCGGTGGGTGCGGGCACAGCCTGAGTTGCCATTATCGATACTTTCCTGGCTCCCGGTAACGCCGCCGGGCCGGTGGGCGCGCCCTAGACCATCTGGCGCGACGGGGGAACACCGCCTATTCGAATGTCCCGCCAAGGTCAGGTTTCCACCCGGCCATCGCTTTCGGAGACCCGTGTGCGCCTTCCCGTTTCGCTCGCCCTGATCGCCGCGCTTCTCTTGCCACCCTCCGCACTTGCCGACGCGCTGGTCGACAATGTCGATGGCATGACGCTGAACGAAGAGGGCGAGGTGGTGCGCTTCACCGGCATCGTCATGTCGCCGGACGGCAAGGTGGTGAAGCTGCTCAAGCGCGGCGAGAAGCGCCCTGATCGCCCCGACTGGCGTGCCGACCTGAAGGGGCGCGTCGTCATTCCCGGCATGGTCGATGCGCACGGCCATGTGATGAGCCTCGGCTTCCGCGCGCTCGCGCTCGACCTGTCGGCGACCCGTTCGTTGGCGGAGGCACAAGATGCGATCCGTCGCTACGCCGCAGAGAATACGACGCGCCGCTGGATCACCGGTGGCGGCTGGAATCAGGAAGTCTGGGGCCTGGGCCGTTTCCCGACCGCTGCCGAGCTGGATGCCGCGACCGGCGACGTGCCGACCTGGCTGGTGCGCGCCGATGGCCATGCCGGCTGGGCGAACAGCGCGGCGCTGAAGGCGGCGGGGATCACCGCCGCGACCAAATCGCCTGCCGGTGGCCGGATCGAGCTGGTCGCAGGCAAGCCCGGCGGCGTGTTCGTCGACGCGGCGATGGAACTGATCGAAAAGGCGCTGCCCCAGCCCACGCCGCGCGACCGCAACGCCGCTTTCATCAAGGCACAGGAGATATTGCTGTCGATGGGCGTCACCGCCAGCGCCGATATGGGCACCAGTGTCGATGACTGGCTGACCTACCGCCGCATGGGTGATCTTGGCGTGCTGCGCATGCGCATCATGTCCTATTCGGACGGGGTCGAGACCGCGCTGCGCGTCGGCGGCAGCGGGCCGACGCCGTGGCTCTATGGCGACAAGCTGCGCATGGGCGGCATCAAGCTCTATACCGATGGTGCGCTCGGTTCTCGCGGGGCGTGGCTCAAGGCGCCCTATGCCGACGCGCCTACGAACAAGGGGCTACCCTTCCTCACCGATGCGCAATTGTCCAACCTGATCGTGCGGGGCGCGATGGACGGGTTCCAGTTTGCGATCCACGCGATCGGCGACCGCGCCAACCAACAGGTGCTCGATGCGATTACCGAAGTCAGCGACACCTATAAGGGCGACCGGCGCTGGCGGATCGAACATGCGCAGGTGGTCGATCCCGCCGACTTGCCGCGCTTCGCCAAGCTCGGTGTGATCGCGTCGATGCAGCCGGTCCACCAGAGCAGCGACCGGACCATGGCCGAAGCGCGGGTCGGCGAAGCACGCCTGGCTGGCGCCTATGCGTGGAAGACGATGCTGGAAAACGGTACGCGCATCGCGTTCGGCTCCGACTATCCGGTCGAAAGCCCCAATCCGTTCGAAGGCTGGGCGACGGGTTTCACGCGTCAGGACGCGCAGGGCCAACCCTTTGGCGGCTGGCGCCCGGAAGAGGCTCTGACCCGCGAACGCAGCTGGCGCGCCTTCACCCTCGACGGGGCCTATGCCGGGTTCGCGGAGAAGAAGTTCGGCCATCTCGCGCCGGGCATGCGCGCGGATTTCATCGTGATCGACCGCGACCCGCTGCTCGCCTCGCCCAGCGACCTGCGCGCGACGGTCGTGATCGAAACCTGGGTCGGCGGCGAACAGGTCTATCGCCGCGCGGGCAGCGACGCTTCGGGCGGGCGATAGGATATTCCTCCCCTGAGCTTGTCTCAGGGGAGGAATTTGTACAGCCCCAAAAACAATTCGGCCCGCCCGTCCGGTCCGCCACCACGAGGGAGTGGGTGGCAATCCGAAGGGCGGGCCGTTCGCGCGCCGGGAAGGCAGCGCGAAGGGGGATATGGTTATGCGGCGATCTGCATCGAGCGCGGCGCGCGCCCGCCATCGGTCACCGGCTGGAACGCGCTGGCGTGCTCGGCGAGGCGGTCGGCCTCGGCGCTCAGCGTGCGTGCCGCGGCTGAGGTCTGCTCGACCATCGCGGCATTCTGCTGGGTCGCGCTGTCGAGCGACTGGATCGCGCCGGACACTTCGCTGACCGCCGTCGCCTGCGACCGGCTGCCCTCGGCCATGGTGCCGAGCAGGCTGTTCACTTCCTCCACGTCCGTCGCGATCCCGACCAGCGCGGAGTCTACGCGGCGCACCGCCTCGACCGCGCCTTCGATATCGACCTGGGTCGCGGTCAGCTGTTCGCGCGCCTGCTTCGATTCCTCTTCGGCGCGCATCGCGAGCGCGGAAACGAGGTCGGCGACGACCGCGAAGCCACGGCCCGCTTCACCCGCACGGCCAGCCTCGACCGCCGCGTTCATGGCGAGGACGCGGGTCTGGAAGGCGATCTTGTCGAGCCCCTCGATCACGTCGTCGATGCCCTTGGCGCTGTCGGAAACGCGGGTCATCGCCTGCATCGCCTCTTCCGCGACCGAACGGCCCGAGACCACGGCACCATGCGCGCGGTCGGCGCGGGTCACGGTGTCGCCGGCGGCGACCGAGCTGGCGCGGACGCTGCCGTCGATCTGGGTGACGGCAGCGGCGGTTTCCTCGATCGACGCGGCGTTGCTTTCGGTGCGGCGGGCGAGGTCGTTGGTTGCGCTGGCAATTTCGCTGGTGCCGGTACGGATCGCTTCGACGCTCTGGCTGACGGCATGGACCAGGTTGCGCAGGCCGGCGATCGCGCTGTTATAGTCGTCGCGCAGCCCGCGATAGGCGGGTGCGACGTCGGCGTCGATGCTGTGCGACACGTCGCCCGCCGACAGCCGCTTGAGCGCGCCGCTCAGCAGGTCGACGATCTGCTTTTGCGCGGCGTCGTTGGCGCGCTTGGCGGCGTCGGATGCTTCCTTGGCGATTGCGGCGTCGCGGAAGACATGGAGCGCGCGGCCCATGTCGCCGATTTCGTCGCGGCGGTCGCCGGTCTCGGCCTCTACCGCATGATCGCCCGCAGCGAGGCGGCCCATCTTGCCGACCATGTCGGCCACCGGCTTGGCGATCGAGCGGTTGAGCAGGAAGGCGAGGCCGCCCGAGAGCGCCAGCATGATGGCAACACCTAAGCCCAGCGTCCAGCGGACCCCGGCGCGCAAGCTTGCTTCTTCGGCATCTGCGGCTTCGACGCGCGCCTTCTGCGCCGCGTCGAGTGCCTTGATCGCGTCGCGGATGCGGGTGAGCTGCTTCTTGCCCGCCAGTTCCTGCGCTTCGGCGCGCGTCGCCGGATTGCGGGCCAGCGCGATCGTTGGCTCCAGCTTGTCCTTCTGCCATTCGGCAGTCGCCGCGGCATATTCGTCGATCAGTGCGCCAAAATCATGGCCCTGCGACACGGTGCGGATCTCTTCGACCGCCTCGGTCACCTTGTCGCGGTTCTCGACATAGGTTTCGTAGAATGCGGGCTGGCCCAGGATGGTGAAGCCGCGCACCGCGTTCATCTGTTCCAGCGTCAGATACAACAGCGTCTGGCTGGCGCGTGCGCCGGTATGGGCATTCGCCTTTTCGACCTGTGCCTTTTCAAGTCCGCCAATGGCGCCGACGATCAGCGCGCTCACACCGGCAAAGGTAAGAAGGAGGACGAGGAAGGAGGCGGCGAGCTTGCGCCAGATCGGCCAGTTCTGCATCGGATTGGTACCTTTGATTGCGTCGCAGGAGGGGTGCCGAAGCGGCCCCGTGTCCCGCAACTATAGACCCGGGGCGGTCCTTTCGGTCGTTTCCGCGGCGGAATCGTCGCGCGAAACCGCCCGGGACTTCCACCTACCGGTGCTTAACACCCTGCTAACCATCAATTTTACGCAGCCGCGACCGGATCGCCGTCGATCCTCCCAAAATGCAAGGGCGGGACGCGCTGTGCAGCCCGTCGCTGGGCCGGCGTCCTAGGCCTGGCTGCAGAAGCGGCCACTTTTTCCAGAAGGAATATGATCATGGGTTTTTCCGTTAACACGAACGTTGGCGCGATGGCGGCTCTCCAGAGCCTGAATCAGACCAACAAGTCGCTGTCCACCACCCAGAGCCGCATCAACACCGGCATGAACGTCGCGTCGACCAAGGACGACTCGGCCACCTTCGCAATCGCTCAGACGCTTCGCGGCGACATGGGCGGCCTGAAGGCGGTTGGTTCGTCGCTCAACCGTGCGAAGAGCACTGTTGACGTCGCGGTTGCCGGTGCCGAGCAGATCTCCGACCTCGTCAACCAGATGAAGTCGAAGGCCATCGAAGCTTCGGACGCGGGTCTGGATGCGAACAGCCGTACCGCCCTCGGGGAAGATTTCACTGCGCTCAAGGATCAGATCACCACGATCATCGATTCCAGCGAGTTCAATGGAACCAACCTGCTCAAGGCGGCCGGCGGCACCGTCGCAGCTCTGCAGTCGACCGACATGGCCGCTGCAACGCTCGACGTCGCCAACCAGGACATGACTGCGGTCGTGACCGCAATCGGCGCCACCTTCACCGACGCCGCCACGGCGGAGACGATGGTGGGCACTCTCGAAACCCAGGCCGCTGCCATCAACACCAAGATGAGCGCTCTGGGTGCTGCCTCGCGTAAGATCGAGGGCCAGCAGACGTTCGTCGGCAAGCTGTCGGACACCATCGAGAGCGGCATCGGCAACCTTGTCGACGCCGACCTGGCGAAGGAATCGGCCAAGCTCCAGGCGCTGCAGGTCAAGCAGCAGCTGGGCGTTCAGGCTCTGTCGATTGCCAACCAGGCGCCGCAGACGATCACGTCGCTGTTCCGTTAATATCTTCTGCCCTGACAAAGGCGGGTCGGGATGCGCAAGCATTCCGGCCCG
>JBHYGP010000099.1:5307-5747 GCA_051858935.1 Sphingomonas sp. | reverse complement strand
TATGCTCATCCTTCATGTCCTTGAGCGACATCATCTTCTTCTTGGTCCAGCTGTGCCGCTGGTAGACAAAGTCGAACCCGGCGATCGCCGCGACCAGCACGACGACGATGACGAGCACGTTCCACACCATCGTCTGCGCCAGATCGATGATCGTACCGGGCCCGATGCCGACCATCTTCTCGAAGCCGGGGAGAAAGGGCCACAGGATCAGCCCGCCGATCCCGGCAACCGCGCACAGCTTGGCGAGGGTCTTGGCGAATTCGACCAGCCCCCTCATCCCGAACATGCGGCCAAAGCCGGAGACGGGATTGATCTTCGACCATTTGGGGGCGATCCGGCTGAAGCTGATCATCGGTCGGCCCGACATCAGCCCGCCGAGCAAGGCGAAGCCGAACAATGCGCCGAGCAACGGTAGAATGCCTGCGGCGATCTCGCTCAGA
>JBHYGP010000099.1:0-5297 GCA_051858935.1 Sphingomonas sp. | reverse complement strand
GAATGAAGCCGCCAAACGCCTGTGCGCCCTGCGGTTCGAACAGAAAGCTGTCGGCGCGGCCCCAGATACGCGCGAGCGATCCGGCCAGGTTGGAGATCGCGTGCGCGCCAAGGCCGCCGGTGACCACGACCAGTCCCGCGAACATCGCGGCCTGGCGCATCTCTGGCGCCATCGGCACATCGCCCTTCTTCCGCGCATCGTCGATGCGCTTCTGACTGGGGGCGAATGTTTTCGAGTCCTTGTCTTCCGACTCCGATCCTTCGGCCATCGCGTCAGCTCCAGCCCATGTTCATCCACGCCGCGATACTGTTCGCAAAGGCAACGAGCGTCGCCCCGAACGTCGCCGCAGCGATCGTGATGCCGAGCAGCAGGTTGAGCGGCTGCGCGATGAAGAAGACCTGCAACGCCGGCGCGACGCGCGCGGTGAGGCCGAGAACGGTGTTGAACACGATGCCATAGACTAGCAGCGGCGCGGCGAGCGAGACGCCGAGCGCGAGCGAATTGCCCGCGACGCGCACCGCGAGGTCGGCGAAATCCTGGCTGTTGGGGACCACCCCGATCGGGAACAGGCCGTATGACTTGATCAGCGCGCCGATCCACAGATGATGGACCGCCATCGCGAAGCACACGACCGCCGCGGCGACGCCGACGAACTTTGACAGGATCGGGGCCTGGCCCGACTGGCTGGCATCGAACACCATCGCGGAGGTGAGGCCGATCTGAAGGCTGATCAGCGATCCGGCGATCGAGATTGCCTGATACATCATCCGCATGATCAGGCCGAGGCCGATCCCGACCAGCAATTCGGCGACGAGGATTGCGGCGAGCTGAAGGTCGGTAACATCGGCGATCGGGATGACCTTGGCCGACAGCAGGCTCCACAGGCCGAGCGTCATGCCCAGCCCAGCGAACAGGCGAATCTGTGCGGGGACGGCGTCTTCGGAAAAGACCGGCAGCAGCATCAGCACCGACCCGACCCGCGCGAACAGGATTAGGAAGGCGGTGGCGTGCAGCGGCAGGTCTTCGATCATCGGTGCGTCAGCCGCCCTGGACGATCTTGTCGCCCAGCACGGCCATGAAGTCGCCGAGCGCGGCGCCGATCATGGGGAAGCTGAGCAGCAGGGTGATCCCCATGACGATGATCTTCGGCACGAAGGTCAGCGTCTGTTCCTGGATCTGCGTCAGCGCCTGGAGCAGGCCGATCGCGACGCCGGTGAACAGCGCGGCGAACAGCAGCGGCCCGGCGACGGTCAGCGTCAGGATCAGCGCGGCGCGCCCGATCTCGATGGCGGAGTTTGCGTCCACGAGACTAGATCTGCATCCGCATGATTTCGGAATAGGCGTTCACCACCCGGTCGCGCACCGCGACCACGGTGTCGAGCGCGACTTCGGCCGCACCCATTGCGGTCACCACGTCGATCAGGTCGCCCTTGCCCGCAATCTGGCGGGCCGAGGCGGTCTCGGCGGCCTTGAGGCTCGACGTCGCGTCGCCGACCATGCCCTGCACGAGCTGGCCAAAGCCGCCTGCGACGGGTGCGTCGGTGGAGGCGGGGCCGCCGATGCCGGGGCCGCGCGAGAGCGGCGAAACGCCGGAGGCGCGGCCATAGGCGGCGGCGGCGTCAAGTGCTCCGATGGACATGGCTGCGATCCTTATTTCAGCAGGTCGATGGTGCGCATCGTCATGCCCTTGGCGGCTTCGATGGCGCTGAGATTGGCTTCGTAGGACCGCTGTGCGGCCTTGAGGTCGGCGGTCTCGACGAGGCCGTTGACGTTGGGCATGTTCACATATCCCTTGGCGTCGGCAGCGGGGTTGCCCGGCTGATAGACGCGCTGGAATGCGGACTTGTCGGTCGCGACGCCCTTGACCGACACCTTGGTCGCGCCGGTCGCGCGATCCACTTCGGCGGCAAAAGTTGCCACGCGACGGCGATAGGGGTCACCCCCCGGGGTCTGCGACACCGAGCTCTGGTTGGCGAGGTTCTCGGCGATCACGCGCATCCGCAGCGACTGGGCGCGCAGGCCCGAAGCGGAGACCGAGACGGCACTTTTGAGGTCCATGTTCCCAAATCCGGTGCGGCGGGCAGGAATTGCCCCCGACATTTTCCTTATAGGCAAGTTTTTCCGGGTCGGTCGGACCGGGGGCAATTTCTGCCGCCTATAAACTTGCCATGACGAACACGCAGGGGAACGCCGTGCTCAACGATATCATGGTCGAACTGTCGATCGTGCTGGGGTCCACCCGGTTGCCGATCCGACAGGTGCTGAAGATGAGCCGCGGCGCGATCGTCGCGCTCGACAGCACCGACGCCGATCCGACGCTGATCTATGTCAACGACACCTTGGTCGCAAAGGGCCGGGTGATCGTGAGCGGCGAGCATATGTCGATCGAGATTTCCGAAGTCCTGCCCGCGAGTGCGGCGGCATGACGGTCCTCGCTCTGCTGCGCATGTTCGGTGCGCTCGCCATGGTGCTCGGCCTGCTGGGTGGTGCGTTGTGGGCGGTGCGTCGGTTCGACATCCGCTTGCCCGGACGGCTCGGCGGGAAAACGACCCCCGACAAGCGCCTCGAGGTGGTTGAGCGGCTGACCGTCGACCAGAAGCGATCGCTGATGCTCGTCCGCCGCGACAATGTCGAACATCTCGTGCTGATGGCGCCTGAGGGGAATGTCGTGCTGCACGAAGCGCGTACCGACGCGTCTGCGCGGCGGCTGATCGAAACCCCTGCGCCGCAACCCGCAATTCCCGCGCCGGTCGAACCGGTCGCGGTCGCGATGACGCCGATGTTCGACGCCGCCCGCGATGGCGGTGACGCGCACGGATCGACCAGCTTCCTCAGCAATCTCGAGCGTTTCCAGAGCTTTGCCAACGCGCGGATCGCCGGTCATGCCTAAGGTGTTGCGCTACGGCCTGGCTGCAGTCCTGCTGCTCGCCCCGGCCACCGCCACTGCGGCGGCGGGAGGAGGCGGTTCGCCGCTGGATCTCGCCGGCGGATCGCTGAGTGGCAAGGCGATCGGCATGGTCGCGTTGCTGACGGTGCTCAGCCTTGCGCCCGGTATCCTGATGACGGTGACGTCGTTCACCCGGATTGTCGTGGCGCTGTCGCTGCTACGCACCGGCCTTGGCGCACAGGGCGTGCCGCCGAACCCGGTGATCATCAGCCTGGCATTGTTCCTGTCGATGTTCGTGATGACCCCGACGCTGGAGGCGGCGTGGACCGCCGGGATCAAGCCCTATACCGAAGGCAAGATCACCGAAGAGGTGGCGTTCGAAAAGACCGCCGCGCCGTTCCGCAAATTCATGATGAGCCAGGTTCGCGACGAGGATGTCGCGCTGTTCAACGGCCTTGCCGCGGAACCCGCCAAGACCCGCGCCGAAGTGCCGCTGGGGACGCTGATCCCCGCCTTCATGATCTCCGAACTGCGTCGCGCGTTCGAGATCGGCTTTCTGCTGCTGCTGCCCTTCCTCGTCATCGACCTTGCCGTATCGGCAGTGCTGATGGCGATGGGTATGATGATGCTGCCGCCAACGACGATCGCGCTGCCGTGCAAGATCATCTTCTTCGTGCTGGTCGACGGCTGGGCGCTGGTCGCGGGCAGCCTGATCCGAAGTTTCGGATCGGGGTAGCTAGTCCCGCCTGCCGAACCGGCTCGACGGGTTGATTAGCCAAGCCGACAGCGTCTCGAAGCGCAGCGGGGTCAGGAATTGCAGCCCCGCTCCATCCTCGCGCTGCCAGCGGATCGCCGCGCTGACCGTGCCCAGTTCGGGGATATGCACTGACAGCGTCCCTTGCGTCAGCGGGCGGTTGAGCCCGTCGATCCGCATTCCGCGCTGATTGATATCGCGCAGCGTCGCGGCGAGGCGGCGGCCGTCGCAGGTCACCAGCACCGCACACTCGGTCTCGAGCCGAGGCAGACGGTTATGCCAACCCTTTTCTTGCGGTGTCGGCTTTAGGATCAGCTCGGCCGGAACCGGCGACAAAAAGCGCAGCCCGCACGCGCCGCCCTGTGCCCACGCAACCTCGGCTTCGAGCAACTCGGCGCCGCGCAGTTCCAGCTGGACCTTGTCGTCACGGGACAACGGCATTGCGCATTCGACCCGTGCGCCATTTTCGGAAATGTTGCGCACGCGGCACACCACATCGCCGCGCGGTGTCACCAGCCGCCCGACGAGCAGGGTGGTGACAAGCCGCGTGTCGCCGCCGCTACGGCGATCGTCGATCGCGTTCGCTTCGTTCTCCCAGGACGCGGGGTGGTCGGAATACATCATGCCGGCTCCGCCTTGGTGATCGCGACCTTGCGCACCTTGCCGGGACCGATCGATTCACGCGCGGCTTCGATCACCACGCGCCGGAAATTATCGAGATCGGGCAGCATGCCGTCCGCACCCGCCGCCAGCGGCACCTTGAAGGTGCGCAGGTTGATCGCATGCTGAAGGAAGGGGAGGCGGGCCGTCACCAGATCGGCCTCGCTCTCGTCGACCTCCAGCTGGATCTCGAACGCGGCATAGCCCGATAGCTTGCCGTCCTTGAGGACGAGCGGCGCGGTCATCACGGGCATCGCCACGAACTTGCCGGGTTGCTCCTCGACCGGTTCGGGCTTGGCCGTGGTGGCACCGGCCGGGGTGCCTAGGAGGAAATTGGTCGCATAGCCGCTGCCGGCACCGATGGCGCCGCCGGTGATCAACAGGACGATGGGGAACAGGATCTTCTTCATTGTCCTCGGCTCACAATTTGAAGCTTGAATCGGCGGGGGTGGCGGGGGACTCACCCTTGACGATGATCGTGATGCGGCGGTTCTCCGCGCGGCCAGGCTCGCCGGGATAGATGGGCTGGCTCGCTCCGCGCGCCATCACGCCGGCGATGCGATCGGCGGTGATTCCGCCACCCAGCAACACCGCACGCGCCGACAGCGCGCGCTCGCCCGACAACCGCCAATTGGCCTCATTGTCCCCGCCGGCGCCGTCGGTGTGCCCTTCGA
Organism: Sphingomonas sp.; assembly: GCA_051858935.1. Classification (GTDB taxonomy): domain Bacteria; phylum Pseudomonadota; class Alphaproteobacteria; order Sphingomonadales; family Sphingomonadaceae; genus Sphingomonas. The sequence continues at coordinate 322 of JBHYGP010000099.1, read as the reverse complement.
TGGTCAGTCGCGCGCCGGACTTGACCAGTTTGTCGGCGACCGCCCCCAGCTTGCGGCGGGCAAAATCGTTGAGCTGCGCGGTGCCGGGCTTGAACATTGGCTGGCGCACGCTGTCCATCAGCGTGATGCGCAATCCGTCCTCGTCCGACTCGATCTTTTGTTGCGCGCTTTCCTCGCTAGAGATCGCGTCGAGCGAAATGCGCAGTTCCTGTGCCAGCACGCGCATCGTCGCGTCGGGGATCGTCGCAGTGCCGCCGCGCGCGGTACCCGCACTCTGTGCGTCCATCGCCGGGACGCCGACCGCCTTGGCCTGGTCGGCATT
>JBHYGP010000098.1:0-5763 GCA_051858935.1 Sphingomonas sp. | reverse complement strand
TTGGCGGCGTTGAGCACGAAGCGGGCATTGAGCGCGGGAACGACCAGCTGCGGCCCCGCCATCGTCGCAATCTCGGCATCGACGTTGCGCGTACCGATGGTGAAGTCGCCGGGTTCGTCGGCCAGATAACCGATCTCGCGCAGGAACCCCTCCTGCGCCGCCGGATCGACCGCGCGCACCGGGTCCGCCGCGCACCACGCATCGATCTGGGCCTGCAACTCCTCGCGTCGCGCCAACAGGTCCCGGTTGCGCGGGGCAAAGCGTGTGAAAATCTCCGCCGCGCCCGCCCACCAGTCATCGGCGGCGATGCCCAGCGGCGGCAACACCCGCTCCTCGACAAACGCGACGAGCGGTGCGGCGACCGAAAGCCCGGCGCGGGTCTGGTAAGCGGTCATGGAATCCTCCTGGCTAGCAACAACGACTGCCCTGGGGAGGGGACCGGTCGATTAGGCCAGAACGGGGGGCCGGATCAAGCGGCTAGAATCCCGGCGAGATCGCAGCTGCCGCCGCCTCGACCCGCTCCAGCATCTTGCGCAATTGCGCCTGCTCCTCGTCGTTCAGGCTGGCGAAGATGCGGCGTTCGAACTCAAGTGCCTGGGGCGCGATCTGGCGGTACAGCGCCCAGCCTTCGGGGCTCAGGTCGAGCAGGTGCGAGCGCTGGTCGTCAGGGTTCGGCGTGCGCGTCACCAGCCCGCGCTCGTGCAGCGAAATCGCCGCGCGGCTGACCGTCACCTTGTCCATCTGGGTCCGGCCGCACAGTGCCTGCTGGCTCATCGACCCGAATTCCGCGAGCACCGTGAGTAGCCGCCATTCGGGAATCCGCAGCCCGAACCGCGCCTGATAGGCCCCGGCGATCGTCCCCGACACGCGGTTCGATGCGACCGAAAGCCGGTAGGGCAAAAAGGCGTCAAGCTTGAGTGTTGCCGTCATAGGACAGTGATGCCGCGTTCGCCTGCCCGATGCAATGTTAACAATGCTTCATTGCGCCAAAGCGCCGGGTGGGGACAGGAAATGTCTCCACCCGGCCATTGGATCAGACCGACACCCGCGTCAAACGCGGCGACAGCAGATGGATCGCCCCGACCGCGAGGAAATAGACCACGGTGCAGGCAGCAAAGATCAGCGTGTAGTTGCCGTTCGTCGCATCGAGCACCAGTCCGGTCGATTTGGCCATGATCATGCCGCCGACGCCGCCGGCGAACCCGCCCAGCCCGATCACCGACCCGACTGCGCGCTTGGGGAACATGTCCGGCGGCAGTGACAGCAGGTTGGTCGAGAACGCCTGATGCCCGGCGAGGGCAAGTCCGATCAACGCGACCGCCAGCCACATATTCTCCAGCTGGGTGACGAACAGCAGCGGGAGGACACAGCAGCCCGCGATGATCATCGTCACCTTGCGCGCCGCGTTCGGGGTCCAACCGCGATGGATCAGGTTCGACGACAGCCACCCGCCCGCGATGCTTCCCACGTCGGACAGCAGATACATCGCGATCATCGGCAGCAGCACGACCTTCAAATCGACGTCATAGGTCGAGCTGAAATAGCTGGGCAGCCAGAACAGCATCAGGAACCAGACCGGATCGGTCAGGAACTTGGCGACCGCGAATGCCCAGGCTTCGCGCAGCCGCACGACCCGGCTCCAGCCGATCTTCTCGACCTGCTCGGGCGGATCATGCTCGATCCAGGCGAGCTCGCCTTCGCTCACCCGTCCGCTTTCGCGCGGGTTGCTATAGAATTTGAGCCACAGGACGAGCAGCACGACCCCGAACAGGCCCGAATAGATGAACGTTTCGCGCCAGCCGAGACCCAGCCAGGTCATGAAGATCCACAAGGTCGGCGCGGTCAGGATCACGCCGATCGTGGTCGCCGAATTGACCCAGCCGATCGCATAGGCACGTTCCTTTTGCGGGAACCACTCGCTGCTTGCGCGGACGACCGAGGGGAAATGCCCCGCCTCACCCACGCCCAGCACGACGCGCGCCGCCATGAACGCCACGACCGAGCTGGCAAAGCCGTGCATCACATGGCCGATCGTCCAGATCGTGATCGCGATGCCATAGCCGATCTTCGGCCCGAACCGGTCGACCAGCCAGCCCATGAGCAGGAAGCCGAGCGCATAGGCCGCCTGGAATGCCAGGACGATATTGCCATAGTCGTTCTCGCTCCAGCCGAGTTCGCCCTGAAGCCCGGGCTTGAGCAGGCCCAGCATCGTGCGGTCGATGTAATTGACCGTCGTCGCGAAGAACAGGATCGCGATGATCATCCATCGATAGCGGCCGGTGCGGGGCACCGCTGCCGTGCGCGGAATGTCGCCGCCGCTATCGGCCTGCGTCGCGTTCATGCATCTTCTCCCTTATTGAGCAGGTCTGGCGGCCTCGATCGAGCAGCTCACCCGCATGTCGCCGAACGTGGCAGTAACCTGCGCGCTTGGCGATACCTCATGGACACCGGTGACGGCGCCCGACGAAATCCATTGCCCCGGCCGCAGCGCGATGCCGCGCGCCGCCAGCGTCTCGAACAGGAAGCGCGCCGCGCCGACCGGCCCATCGAGCATCGCGCGTGCGGTTGCCGCGCCGATCTCCACCCCGTCGATGCTCAGCGTCACCGGCCAGTCGAGAAAGCCCGAATTGCGCCAGTCCGGGATGGCGGTGCCGACGACCAGGCCGTGATTGTTTCCGAAATCCGAAATGGTGACCAGCGGACCATGGGCGTTGATCCCCGGGAAGGGCGAGCTGGCGATCTCCAGCCCGACATGCACCGCGTCGATCAACTCAGCGGCCTCGTCGAGCGTGTAGCTGGTCTTGGCCGGATCGGGCGCGGTCCCGATGCGCAGCAGGAACTCCGCCTCCGCAGCGCCGAACCCTTCGCCAAAGATCGGCATTGCCGGCGCGGGATCATCGCCGTGCACGAACGGGGCGAAGATCGGCCCGGCGAGGCGGTTGGTGCCCAGTTGGGTATCGAGCGGCGGGTTGATCCGGCCGACCTTCCACCCGGCCACCTCCGCGCCCGCCAGCGCCAGCGCGCGGTCCTGAATTGCATAGGCATCGGCGAGCGTGGCAGGCGCGGCGCCGGGATATTCGGGGAGCCCGCGTGCATCGCGGCGCGCGGCGACAAAAGCCTCCGCAATCACGTTCAGGTCGCTCATCCACCCCTCACTTCTATTCTTGGCCGCATCGCTAAAGGAAACCGGTGTCAATAGCAACCCACCGGTTGGCGCGGAGGCAAATTTGACCGATCGACCGCAAAAGCGGACGCTCGTTTCGAGACATTGCAGGGCATCGGCATCCGCGTTCCACCGTCCCGCTCTATCGCTTTACGAAACCGGTGTCAGCTACGCGCACCGGGCATGATTGGCTAGGGGCCAGATGCACGCTATGCACATGCCATGAAGAAAAGCGCTCTGGCGACGATCAACGATGTCGCACGGCTCGCCGGGGTTTCCAAAAAGACCGTCAGCCGCGTCATCAACCGCTCCTCGTTGCTCAATGAGGAGACGCGCGAGCGGGTCGAGAAGGTCATTGCCGACATCGGCTATGTCCCCAATCCTCAGGCCCGCGCGCTGGCGCTGCGCCGCAATTTCCTGATCGGCCTGATCCACGACAACCCCAATCCGCACATGGTCCTCAATGTCCAGCAGGGGTTGCTGGAGGTGCTGCGCGACACCGAGTTCGAGCTGATCGTCCATCCGGTCGACCGCGGATCGCCGACGATGCTCGACGATATCCGCCGCTTCCTCGAACGCCAGCGGCCCTATGGCGTGATGCTGTTGCCACCGATCAGCGAGAATGATTCGCTCGCCGAATTGTGCAGCGAAATCGGTACGCGCTACGTCCGCATGGGTTCTGCCGCGTTCGACGACCCGCAGCATATGGTCGCGTCGAATGACCGCGAAGTCGTGCGCGGCGCGGTCGGGCATCTGATCGAACTCGGCCATCGCCGCATCGGCCTCGTCCTCGGTCCGCACGGCTTCCGCTCGGCGTTCGAACGCAGCCAGGGTTATGAGGCGGCGTTCGACGACGCCGATCTGCCGATTCAGCGCACGCTGATCGCGCAGGGCGATTACACCTTCGAATCCGGCATGCGCGCGGCCGAACGGTTACTCGACCTGTCGCCGCGTCCGACTGCCGTGTTCTGCTCGAACGACGCGATGGCGGCCGGCGTCCTGCACACCGCGCGCCAACGCGGGCTCGACGTGCCGCGCGACCTGTCGATCGTGGGCTTCGACGACACCACCATCGCCTCCTATCTCTGGCCGCCGCTCACCACCGTGCGCTGGCCGATCGCGACGATGGCGCGCGCGGCGGCGCTCAAGTTGATCGGTAGCGCCGAGGATGCTGACGAGGAAGCGGCGGAGTCGCTGTTCGTCTCGACCCTGATCCGCCGCGCCTCGGTCGCCCCGCCCGCCGAATAGTGCTAGCCTAGCCAAAGGTCGCATTGATCGCCCGCCTGACACCGATTACCGACGTGACAAAGGCCAGCGAGAGGATGCCCGTGCACGCTTTGACCCTCGATCCCGACCGGCTGTTTCCGTCCGATCCCGGCATGCGGGACATTGCACGGTCGCTCTATGCCGGGATCGCCGATCTACCGATCGTCAGTCCGCACGGCCACACCGACCCGGCATGGTTCGCGACCGACGCGGCGTGGGAAAATGCGACCGAGCTGCTGCTCGCGCCCGATCATTATGTGTTCCGCATGCTCTACAGCCAGGGCGTCGATCTCGACGCCTTGCGGGTGCCGCGCAAGGATGGCGTCGTCCCCGCAACCGATCCGCGTAGCGCGTGGCGGTTGTTCGCGAGCAACTACCATCTGTTCCGCGGCACGCCGTCGCGCATGTGGCTCGACCATGTGTTTGCCGAAGTGTTCGGGATCGACCGGCTGCTCAGCGCCGCGACCGCCGACCATTATTACGACACGATCACCGATGCGCTCGCGACCCCGGCGTTTCGCCCCCGCGCGTTGTTCGACCGGTTCAAGATCGACTTTCTCGCCACGACCGAGGGGGCCGACGACCCGCTCAAACATCACGCCGCGATTCGGCGGTCGGGCTGGCATGGCCGCGTGGTCACCACCTATCGCCCCGATTCGGTGATCGACGTCGAGCATGAGGCGTTTGAAGGCGCGATGCAGGCGTTCGCCGACCTGACCGGCGAGGACGTGCACAGCTGGCAGGGCTATCTCGCCGCGCATCGCAAACGCCGCGCCGATTTCCGCGCTGCCGGGGCGACCGCGACCGACCATGGCTTTGCGACGGCACAGACCGCCAACCTCTCGACGGCGGAGTGCGAAGCGCTGTTCGCGCGGATCATCGGCGGCAAGTGGAACCCGACGGACGCCGAACTCTTCCGCGCGCAGATGCTCACCGAAATGGCGAAGATGAGCGTCGGGGATGGCATGACGATGCAGATCCACCCCGGATCGTGCCGCAACCACAATCACCAGCTGTTCCACAGCCATGGCCGCGACAAGGGCGCGGATATCCCGATGCGCACCGATTATGTCGGCGCGTTGAAGCCGATGCTCGACGTGGTCGGCAATGAGCGCGATCTGACGATCATCCTCTTCACGCTCGACGAATCGACCTATGCCCGCGAGCTCGCCCCGCTTGCCGGCCATTACCCCTGCCTGCGCCTTGGCCCGGCCTGGTGGTTCCACGACAGTCCCGAAGGAATGCGCCGGTTCCGCGAGATGACGACCGAGACAGCGGGATTCTACAACACGGTCGGGTTCAACGACGACACCCGCGCCTTTCTGTCGATCCCC
>JBHYGP010000097.1:0-5774 GCA_051858935.1 Sphingomonas sp. | reverse complement strand
TGAAGCTGTTCTCGGCCGGAACCGCCTTGTCGTCGAGCGCGTGGACGAGGAAGACGGGTGGGGTGTGGGCGGTCACATGCTGCGCCGGAGAGCGCTTGGAGATCGACGCGGCGGAGGGCGCGTTACCGAGCAGCCGCATCGCGGACTCGGCATGCGTCACCGGCGCGGTGACGCTGATGACGGGGTAGATCAGCGCCATCGCTGCGGGTCGGGCATCGAGCGCGTCGGTCGCGTCGCGCGGGGTATAGGCCTGCTCGGCAAAGCCGGTCGCCAGCGTCGCGCCGAGGTGGCCTCCTGCCGAGAAGCCGACCGCCGCGACCTTGGCCGGGTCGAAGCCGTAGCGTGCGGCATTGGCGCGGATCACACGGATCGCGCGCTGAGCATCTTGCAACGGCACGTCTTCGCGGTTCGCCCAGCCTTCGTCGGGCAAGCGGTAGGTGAGCACGAACACGGTGTAGCCGCGCGCCGTCATAGCGCGAGCGACATCCACACCCTCGTTGAGGATCGACACGAAGGTGTAGGCCCCGCCGGGGATCGACAGCAAAGCGCGGCCATTGGATTTTTCCGGGCGAAACACGCGCAGCATCGGCTTGTCGATGTTGCGGACCATGATGTCGGGCCAGTCGGCGGGGACCTCGCGTGCGGTGTAGCCGCCCGCTGGCGTGCCGTTCGGCCAGAGCTGGATCTGTTCGGCGTCGATCCAGGCGCGCGGCATCGGCGGGAGCTTCGGGAATTGTGTTGCTCCCGCGCCGCTTGTCGCGACGCCCAACGCCGCGAGCCCGGTAGCTCCGGCGATGAATCCGCGCCGTCCGATGGGTCCCAACTTCACATGCATGCAACCTCCCGTCCCGGGCAGCGGATCGGCGCCCCCGGCGGGCGGATAGAAGCGCTTCGCGCGTTGCGGCGCAAGTCGTATTCACAATCGATTGCGAAACTCCCCCGAACACGGCAAGGGGGTAGGGTGATCCAGCGAGATGGAGAGTGGAATTGATCCGGCAAGTTGACAGGTCGTGCCCGGTTGGGCGTGCCGGGGATGTCGTCCGTTGAGCGCGATCGATCCATTGCCAGAAAACGCCCCATCGAGGTCGGGCGAAGTCGCGATTTGGGCCCCGAATCATATTCGCGAGCTTGCTGTGAGCAGACACGATAGCGCGCCGCTGATCTGTGAAAAGGATGTGGAGCGGATCGCGCCCGATCTCGACATTTGGGATGCCTGGCCGGTGCAGGACGTGGATGGTACGCCCTCCAAACTGGCGGACGGAAAAACATTGTGGATGGCGCTGGGTTCGCCGCGCTTTGCCGATCCCGACGAGCGGCATGGCCATGCCCGCATCCATCTGATCCTGCGTGACGCAACCGGCTGGTATCCGCTTGGCCCGGCCATGCCGGACGGGTTTGCGCCGGGCAGCCGGGAATGGTCCGGCTCCGCGTTGCTTGCCGCCGATCGGAAGACGCTGACCCTGTTCTTCACTGCCACCGGACGGCGCGGGGAGGCTGCGCTGACCTTCGAGCAGCGCCTGTTCCGGGCGGATGCGACGTTGGCGGAGGAGGCGGGGATGTATCGCCTGTCCGACTGGCGCGACCTGCGTGAGTTCGTGATCCGCGATCCGGCGTGCTATATGGCGAGCGACGCCGGTAGCGGCGCGGTCGGCACGATCAAGGCGTTCCGCGATCCCGCCTATTTCTGCGATCCGCGCAATGGGCGGCACCATGTGTTCTTTGCTGCGTCGCTCGCTGCCGCGACCTCTGCATTCAACGGCACGGTCGGCTGGGCGAGCGCGCGCGACGATACGCTGGCGGAATGGGACATCCACCCGCCACTGGTCAGCGCGGATACGCTGAACAACGAGCTGGAGCGACCCCATGTCATTCTACATGAGGGGCTCTACTATTTGTTCTGGTCGACCCAGCGGCACGTGTTCAACCCCGATGGTCCGGTCGGCCCCACCGGCCTGTACGGCATGGTGTCCGACCGGATCGATGGCGGGTGGCGCCCGCTCAACGGCACCGGCCTCGTTTTCGCCAACCCTGACGCCGCGCCGAAACAGGCCTATAGCTGGCTGGTACTGCCCGACCTTCAGGTGACCAGCTTCATCGACGCCTGGGGGAGCGACGGCAATGACGCGAACGCCCGCCGCTTCGGCGCGACGTTCGCGCCGATGCTGCGCTTGCGGTTGCAGGGCGATGAGGCTGGGCTGGAGAGCGATGCATGAGTGATGCGCCGCGCTATGCGGGGATCGAGCTGGGCGGGACCAAGGCGATTGCCGTGCTGGCGCTGGGGGACGCGATCGTCGAGCGACACAGCATCGCGACCGGCGAGCCGATCGCGACCCTCGGCGGTTTGCGCGCGATCCTAGATCGATGGGTAGGCGAGGGGACGCTGGCCGGCCTCGGCATCGCCAGCTTCGGGCCGATTCAGCTCGATCCAGCGCACCCCAAATTCGGCCAAATCCTCGCGACGCCCAAGCCCGGCTGGACCGCCGCGCCGGTCGCGGCGGTGCTGGGTGACGGTATTGGCTGTCCGATGGCGATCGACACCGACGTCAACGGCGCGGCACTGGCGGAGTATCGCTGGGGCGCGGCGATCGGCTGCGACAGCCTGTGCTATCTCACCATCGGCACGGGGCTGGGCGGCGGCCTGTTACTCGGCGGACAGCCCGTCCATGGCGCGATGCACCCTGAGATCGGGCATATCCGGCTGCGGCGCGTCGCGGGTGACAATTTCCCCGGTAATTGTCCCTTTCACGGCGACTGTATCGAGGGGCTGGTGTCGGGACCGGCGCTCGCCGCGCGCTTCGGCATGGACCCGGCCACAGCATCCGACGCCGACCCGATCTGGCGCCACGTCGCCGCCGATATTGCCGAGCTGTGCAGCGCGATCCTGCTGACGACGTCGGCCCGCCGTATCCTGTTCGGCGGCAGCGTGGCGCTGTCGCGTGCCTTCGTCCTGCCCTGGGTGCGAGAGATCGTCGTGGCGCAGCTTGAAAGCTATCTGCCTTTTGTGACCACCGAAGCGGTCGACGCAATCATCCAACCCGCAGGTCTCGGCACCGATGCCGGGCCGCTCGGCGCAGGCGCTTGCGCGCTGGCCGCGTCGCGCTTATGCGACGCGGCCCCGCAGTTCACTTCGCGTCGACCTTGTCGATCAGGTCGAGCAGCCCATTGACGATCGCGCTTTCCGCGCATCCCGGCTTCAGCCGCGACGACACCACCTCGAACGTGTTGTAGGCGAACGCCGCGTCGTTCGGGATATAGCCCGACGGCGCCATGCCGTTGGTGATCGTCGTCATCATGCTGTGCTTGAACGGCGATTCGCGCTTGAAGCGCTGGGCGATGGTTGTGAACACTTCGGCATCGACCCCGCCGATCACCGTGTCGCCGATCTTGAGCAGACTCAGCCGGATGCTGACCGGGTCCGCATCCTCATAGGTGCCGGGATAGCCCGCGCGGCCCTTATCCAGTCGCTTGCGACCGGGGCAGGTGACGCTGGTTTGCGCGCCCTGAATGCGTGCCTCCGCCACGGGCCGCTCGAGGCTGGCGCGGCTGACATGCAGCACTTCTTCGCCCAGCATCTGGCCCATCGATTTCACCATCTGCTTCTGCTGCTCCATCAGCATCGCGACGCGCGGATTGTTGCGGTCCATGCCGGTGCCGCCCGGCGGCATCGCGTTGCTGATATCCTCGCCCCGCGCGGCATAATCGGCGGTGCGGATCGCGCGCAGGTCATAGGTCTGGTTGAAATAGATCGGGTTCTGGTCCCCCGCCGCGCCGTTCGAATAGACTGCGACCGCATCGCCGCCCAGCGACTGTTCGATATAGTTGGACGCCGCGCCCGGCAGGTCGGCGCTGACCAGATCGAGATTGCCGGTCAGCACGGCATGCACGCCATAGTTGAAATAGACCGCGATCGGCGCGCCCTCCAGCGTCTCGAACCGCACCACTGCAACAGTCTTGTCCGACACGCCCTCATAGTTGGGGCCTTCCCACCAGCGGCGGTTGTCGGGGTCGATGATGTTGCGGTTGACGTTGATGTAGGAAACGCCGGTGCCATAAGCCATGCGCGCGGGCCTGGTCGCCGCCGCCGCCTTGCGGATCGCGTCGAAAATCTGCGCCTCATAGGCCGGCCCACGCATCCACGGCGCGCTGTGCGTATGGCTGGCGGTCAACAGGAGCTGGCTGGTCGGGATTTTGAGCTCGCGTTCGACCCGCGCGGCGACGTTTGCCCAGGTCTCGGTCATGATCGCTCCGGCATCGACCGTCACCATCGCGGCGCGCGTCTTGCCGTCATCGACGACGATCGCGCGAACGTTCAGCGGATCGAGCACGCCGAGCATGGTCTTGGGCATCTCGGCAGTTGCCGGGGTGATATCGACCTTGGCCGCACCAACTTTAAGCGCCTGTGCACAGGTTGGCGTGGCCGTCCCCGCGAAGGCGATGGCGAACGCCACGCTAAGTTCGTATTTCATGATCCATCTCCTAGTTGGCGGTCAGCGTCAGTCGCGCTGCCGAACGGCTTGAGCGGGGTCGGGGATTGCCTCCCGCCATCGACAGGAATTGAGCCGGTACATGGCGCAATCAAGCTACGAAGCCCCTTTCTTACAATCGATTGCACATCGACCTAGACCGTTTGCAGCGGACTGACAATGACCCTGTGAGGGTTGGCCTGGTCCGCACGTTCACAAAACTGCTTCGGCGACCCGTCGTCAGATCGGATTGTCCCCCAGTCCAATTGACTGAGTCGGTTTCTGGACGCGGTCGGTCGACTGAGGTTCGTGACGGGAGCAGGAAACCGTTATAGTCCGCGTCGTGCTCGATCGAGCAGAGGATCGCGAGCGACTGGCGGGAGAGGGGGATGCTGTGAGCGCGCCGCATCTTCGTCTTGTGCGCCGGGATGGTCCAGACGGCCTTGTCGAGGTCGATATCAGCCCATTTGGCGAAGCGCAGCTCACCTGGGCGGACGATCACATGCGGGAGCAGCCGCAAGGCTGCGTGGACGTTCGCGCTGTCCTTGAACGCTTCGATCGATCGCAGCAGCGCGCCAGCCTCGCGAGGCGTCGTAGTGGCGGCGCGATGGACCGGCTTCGGTACAATCAGAGCGCCGCGCAGGTCACTCGCCACACCCCGGTCGGCACGCGCCTCGCTAGTCCCGTCTCCGGCCATACGCCGAAAGCGAGGGTCTTTTGCTTTCCCAGATGACGGTAGTTCATCCGCCAGTAGCGACCGCCCGCAGCCGTCACGAGCAGGTAGAGCCCGTTGCTATCACTCAGCTTGTCCGCCTTGTCGCGACTCTTCGCCGCTTTGATCGCCACGCTATGATGGTATCTCCATCGAAGCGACCGGCGTGGTGCCATCAGATATACCATCAGGTTGTTGGTATGGAGTGGCTTTTCACCGATCCGACTGGGATGGCTGTGCCACAAAAAACCGCAGAAAACAGCCGCTTACGGCACGTTTTGGGATGCCTTTGGAAGGCGGCCTGGTGACCCCTACGAGAATCGAACTCGTGTTTTCGCCGTGAGAGGGCGACGTCCTGACCGCTAGACGAAGGGGCCGTGCGAGCGGAAGCGGGCCTTTATCGGGGGGCGGGCCGGGCGTCAAGCGGCGCGCCCGAAAGTATTTGTCCGGGGTGGCGTTCGTCACATTCGGCCCCTATCTGCGGTCGAATGGCGCGTTCTTCACGATCGATGGATTGGGGCTTCCCTCGCTGGCGCGCCTATGGCGCGGAGCGGGAAGCGGTGAAGGTGCGCCTGTGCGACCGCGAGGGGTGCGACAAG